>NZ_JARESX010000014.1:0-128246 GCF_046026435.1 Paraburkholderia sp. RL17-381-BIF-C
TGCGGATCTGGATTTCCTGGTGGGATCGAGCGGTGCGCCGGTGCCGCGCGACTCGCACTGATCCTGAACTGGCAGCGGATGCTATCCATGACACCTGACACCCATTCTTCACCGAGCGGAATCTGGCCTGTCCTCTACGCCTTCTTCGACTCCCGCAACCAGTTGGATCGCGAAGCGCAAAGAATTCAGATCAACGCGACGATCGCGGCGGGCGCGCGGAGCATCGTCATACTCGGTCTCGCGACCGAGGTAAACCGGTTGACGCTCGAAGAGAAACATCGCCTGATCGACTGGGCCAGCGAAGACATCGCGGCACGTGTCCCGCTCGTCGTGACGATCACGGGCGACACCGTGGACGCGCAAGTCGCGCTGGCTAACTACGCCGTTGAACGCGGTGCTTCCTGGCTGATCCTTCAGCCTCCGTCGATGCGCGACAAACCGGAGTCGTTCTATTTCGACTTCTTTGCCGCGGTGATGCAGCGCACACACGCCCCCGCAGGCATTCAGAACGCCCCGGAATATCTGGGCGTCGGCCTGTCAGCGGAATCGATTGTGACGCTTGCGAGTCAATGCCCCAACTTCCGCCTGCTTAAAGGCGAGGGACCGGCGACAACGATTCAGCACACCGTCGACCGGCTGCGCGGGCTCGGTCACACGTTACCGGTCTTCAATGGCAGAGGTGGGCAAGAACTTGTCGACAACCTGCGAGCCGGATGTGCGGGACTGATCGTAGCGCCAGACACCTTCGACCGGCAGGTCGCGATACACCGGGCATTCGCTAACGGACTCGAACGGGAAGCCGAAGCACTGTACGCGCAAACGTTGCCGGCTATCGTCTTTGTGATGCAGTCGCTCGACGCGCTCACGTGCTACGGCAAACGGATCGCCGCGTGGCGCATGGGCTTCGACGTGCAGCACGATCGCGGCGTCGCGCCGACGGCGTTTGGGCTGGAATGCGCGCGGCGCTTCGCCATGCAGCTCGGTCCCTTCGGCTAACGAAAAACCGCACACGCCGGCTAGAAACGCCAACCTTCCGCCACTTACACCCGTGCCGCGCAAACCTGCGCGGGCCCTCGGCAACGGCGTCATCACGCGCCAGGCATTGCCGCCCTCGAGCAATGCTTCAGAACTGAAAAGCAAAGCATAAATAACTGTTTGTCATCGCAATGCGAATCGGCCTTTAATAACAAACTCGCCTTCGCGAGGCACCGCCTTTTGCCGATACAAATTCGCCGTCCGGATCGCTGGGCAAAATGAAGCCGCCCTGAGGTGTGTTGACCCGTACTGGCTCCATCTCGGAGCAGTCCTTTTTCACGGCTTATCTGGGACCAACCGACATGGCTGATGTCACCTATTCACGCAACGGCTATGCCGCTTCGCCCCGGTTTTACCGGGGCGTTTCGAAACGCACGCTCTACAGGTGGCTTTCGTGGGCCGTTCCAGCACTCGTGCTCGTGCTGTGGCAAGTCGCGGCGCGCATTGGACTGATTGCGCCACAGGTTCTCCCGGCTCCGAGCAGCGTAGCCGCAAGCGCGTTGGATCTGGCCAGAAACGGTGATCTCTTCATTCACCTCGGCGTGTCGCTATTGCGTGCCGCTACGGGATTTGCAATCGGTGGAACGATCGGACTCGCGCTCGGCATTCTGGTCGGCTTCTCGCCGCTCGCTCAGGCGCTGCTGGATCGTTCGATCCAGATGGTGCGCGCAATTCCTTTCCTCGCGATGCTGCCGCTCGTCATCGTCTGGTTCGGCGTGGGCGAGGCGGCGAAAATCTTTCTGGTCGCGCTTGCCGTGCTCTTCCCCATCTACATCAACACCATGCTGGGCATTCGCCAGATTGATCCGAAGCTGATGGAACTCGCGAAGGTGATCGGCTTGAACCGGAGCGCGGTCGTGCGGCGCATCATTCTGCCTGGCGCGATGCCGTCGATCCTGACGGGCGTGCGTTACGCACTCGCCCATGCCTGGCTCGCGCTCGTCATTGCGGAAACGCTTGCGACAACGAAAGGCATCGGCTTTCTGGCCATGGATGCCCGCGAATTCCTTCAGACCAACGTCATTCTGTTGACCATCATCATCTACGCGATCGTCGGCGTCGTGGCGGACGCGCTGGTGCGGTTGCTCGAAGCGCGCTTCCTCTCATGGCATGCGAATTACGCCAAAGGAGCACGCCAGTGAGCCTCGATCTTGCACTGCCCCAGGATGCCGCCGTTCAGGCGCTCAATGAGGAACGGGTGAACCGCTCGCCGCTCGCCGTATCGGTGCGCGGTCTGCAACGCAGCTACGGCACGCGTGTCGTCATCGATGCGCTGGATCTCGATATCCGCGAAGGTGAATTTGTCGCGCTGCTCGGAGAAAGCGGTTGTGGCAAGACCACCCTGTTGCGTGCGCTGGCCGGGCTCGATCTACCCGACGCCGGCCAGATCCGTGCGCCCGAACGGCCTTCCGTCGTGTTCCAGGAGCACCGCCTGCTGCCTTGGGCGACGCTGTGGGAGAACGTCGCGCTCGGTCATGAAACGACGATCGGCCGTGCGGGAGCGGCGCGTGCGTTGGCCGAAGTCGGACTCTCCGGCCGGGAAGACGACTGGCCGCGCAATCTCTCCGGCGGTCAGGCGCAACGCGTGGCGCTGGCGCGCGGCCTCGTGCGCGATCCCGCGCTGCTGCTGCTCGATGAACCGTTCGCGGCGCTCGACGCGCTCACGCGCATCAAGATGCACGGACTCGTCAAGGAACTCGTCGCGCGCCATCACCCTGGCGTGCTGCTCGTCACGCATGACGTCGACGAGGCGCTCACGCTCGCCGACAGGATTCTTGTCATGCGCGCGGGGCGCATCGCGGCGTCCTTCCAACCCAACAACCACACGCCGCAGGCACTGCGGCCAATCCTGCTCGACGAGCTCGGCGTTCAGTCTCACTGAGCGCTTTTCCGCATGACTCCAAGGAACTGACAAGGATGAACGATTCTTTACTGAGCCGCCGCCAGTTGTTGCGCGCGGCGGGTGGCCTGCTGGCCGGCGCCGCCGCCAGCGGACTGTTTCCGGCTCGCGCCGCCGAGCCGCGCAAGCTGACCCGCAACACCGATACGGTTCGCGTCGGCTGGGGCTACGGCGCCCTGCCGGACATCGCCAAACAGCGCGGTGTGTTCGAAAAGACACTGGCTGCAAAGGGCATCAAGGTCGAATGGGTCGGGCCGTTCCCCAACCATGCGCCGTCGATTCAGGCGGTCGTCGGCGGCAGCGCGGATTTCGGCTTCTGGGGATCGACGACGCCGGCGCTGGCCGCGATGCTGGCCGGCTCCCCTCTCGTCTTCAACGCGTTCGACATCTATTCGCCGCGCTCGACCGCGATCATCGTGAAGAAATCGAGCGGTATCAATTCGGTCGCCGATCTCGTGGGCCGCAAGGTCGCGGTCAATCGTTCGGGACTGGGCGAATTCCTGTTGATTGCCGCGCTGGAGAAGCATCACATCGACCGCAGCAAGGTCGAGTTCGTCTACCTGAATCCGCCCGATGCCGCGCCGGCGTTTGCGCAAGGCGTAGTGGACGCGTGGTCGATGTGGTCGCCGGCCGTGGACATCGCACGCCATGCCAACGACGCGAAGGACATTTTCAACGAAGGACGCGACCTCGATTTCCTGATCGATTACAGCTCGCTCGTGACACGCCGAAAATTTACCGAAGAGAATTCCGAGCTGATTCGCGCGGTGATCGATGCGTACTACGTCGAAGGCGCGTGGCAGTCGGCACATTCCGCCGAATCCGAACAGCTCGTGCAGCAGGAAGCCAGATATCCGGATCAGGTGCGCGACTATCTGACGAGCCTGAAGCGCGTGAACCAATTCCACGAACCGGACGACGCCGCGTTCATCGCGCAGTTCCAACGTGCCGCCGATTGGCTCGCGGAACGCAAGATCATCAAGTCGCGAATCAAGGTCGCGGACTACAGCGTGAAGGTTTGATAGGACATACGATGGCAACCAGACTCGTCTCACCCTTGTCCGCCACACTCGGTTTCGCCGATGCGCTAACCCATATCGCAGCGACCGCGGTGGAGCGGGAACGCAATCACCGTTTGCCGCATGAGGAGATCGCGACGCTCAAGGCGCTCGGCTTCGGCGCGCTGCGCCTGCCTGCGCAGGCCGGCGGCCGCGGTGTGTCGTTGAGCGAACTTTTCGTCGTGGCGCGCGACGTTGCGGCAGCGGATTCGAACATCGCCCACGCGTTCCGCAATCATCTGTGGCAAGTCGAAGCGGCGCTCAGACGCCGGGATCACCCGTTCCATGCGCACGTTCTCGATCTGACGGGCAAGAACAAAACCGTTGGCCTCAGCTTCACCGACAGCGACGCCGTGGCGGCGGGCGCGCGTCCGAGCCAGGTGCTGAGCCGGCTCGAATGGGACGAAGCGCGCCGCGCGTATATCGGCTCTGGCGAGAAGGTCTACGCGACCGGCAACCTCTACAACGACGCATTCGTTGGACTCGCGGTGGAAAGCCGTGAGGGCCGAACCGTGCAATACGTGCTCGACCGGGGCCAGGGTGTCGGCAACGATGACGACTGGCAGGGATTTGGTCAGCGCCTGACGGGCTCGGGTACGGCGAAGTTTCATGCCGTGACGGTGCCCGCGGCGCACGTGTATCCCACAGACCCACCGCGCGGCGAAGAAGCGGCGCCGTGGGGCTACACCTTTCATCAGGTCTATCTGACCAACTGCATTGCAGGCATCGTGCGGCGGGTCGCGTTGGACGCCGTCGAGGTGTTGCGCGCACGCGGGCGCAACTTCTATCACGGCGACGCGGCGCATCCCAGCGACGAGCCGGTACTGCAAACGCTGCTTGGCCGGATTCGCGCCTACGCCGCCAGCGTCGAGGCAACCGCCGATCGTGCCGTAGCGGCGCTTCAGCGCACCTGGGACAGCTATGGCACAGCCGACGAATATGACACCACGCTCGCCGCAACGCTCTCGGCGGCGGAAGCCAAGGTCGTGATCGACGATCTCGCCCCGCAGATCGCCAGTTGGCTGATCGATCTCGGGTCGGGCTCGGTCGTATCTCGCGTGGGCGCGCTGGACCGGCATTGGCGCAACATCAAGGTGATTGCTTCGCACAATCCGCGCCTATACAAGGAGCGGTTGCTTGGGCAGAACCTCTTGACCGGACAGCTTCCGCCCACCGGCGCGTTCTTCTGATTGAACACCGGATCGCGCGCGATCCGGAAACGGTTGCGCTCAGTTCGAAAGAAGCCGGCGAACGCGCGGCACGACCTCTTCCGCAAAGCTGCGCATGTCGGCTTCGAAAGGCTGGAACTGCAGCATGAAGAGTTCGATGCCCGCGCGGTGAAACGCGGCAACGCGCTGCGCGACGGTGTCGTAATCGCCGACCAGTCCCGCGGCCGTGCCGCCATTCGAGCCGACACGCGGCGATTGCGCGAAGGTCTGGTGCATCACCGCTTTCGGATCGATATTGGCTTTCTGCCGCTCGCGCAGCGGCTTGTCCAGCTCGGCCAGCGCGAACAGATGCGCGAGATGCCCCTCTGCCTGCGCCTGTGTCTCGCGTGCGATCACGAAAGCCGACAGACCGAAACGCAATGCAGCCTGCCCGGCGGGACGCGGACGAGCGGATACATCGTCGATCAGACGCGCGACCTCGTCGTGCGGCTGACCGTTGATGAACCACACGTCGCCGTGCGCCGCCACCAGTTCGCGCGCCGGCTCCGACTCGCCGCCGACATAGATGCGCGGACGCGCGCGAAACGGATCAGCGGGACGCAACTGATATTCGTCGATACGAAAGTTGTCGCCGTGATGATTCACCACTTCGCCGCGCAACAGCGCCGCCACGACTTCGATCCATTCGCGGCCGTAGGCGTAGCGTTCATCGTGCTCAGGAAAGCCAATGCCGGCACGTTCCAGCTCTGGACGATTCCACGCGTTCACCAGGTTGATCGCAAAGCGCCCGCCGCTGATGTGCTCGATCTGCTGAGCCATCTTCGCGAGCACGACCGGATGATAGAGATAAGGCTTGATCGCCGTGATGATCTCGATGCGCGACGTGAGCGCCGCCAATGCAGCCGACGCGGTCCATGCCTCGAGCTGGTCGAGCGAAGGATCATGCGGATTGACAGTGTGTTGAGCGACGAGCACCGAGTCGTAGCCGAGGCGCTCGGCCTCGAGTACAAGAGCCTTGTTGCGCTCCCATGAGGCGTCATAGGGTTCGGCGGGATCCTGCAACGCGGCGCGGCTACCGTGCACGAGCGCCCAGACGCCGAAGCGTGGAAGTTTGACTGACATCGCTTTTGATATTCGGAAGGCGGAAGAGCAAAACGCCCATGCTAACCCTGCCCGCGCGCGCGGCCTTCCAATTTCTATCGATATGGAAGTGACGGAAAGGCATTAAGAAAGCGAGGCGCCTCGCTGCTGGCCAGGAAATCTCGATTGCGATTGCATGGAGCCGGGACGCAACACGCTATCGGGTCAACCCCAGGATGCCGGATACAAGTCGCAGCTCTCTACGCACTACCGCGCATTCCTTGATCTCCGGCAAATAACTGCGGCGTAAGCTGCCTAGGCTTAAACACAGGATGGGACTGCGTCTCCCGTCCATGCAGCGATCAGCGACAGCGGGTGCGCTTCCTGCCGACCAATACACCATGTTTGAAACGCAACACCCGGATGGCGGCACATCATCGGGTATTCGAAGGATTGGCCAATGTTACTGATCGCCGCGTTCATTTCGCTCGTGTTCCTTTACAGTCTGGTGTCGCGAAGACTGGAGAAGACGGCTATCACCGCACCGATTCTGTTCACCGCAGCCGGCGCCCTGCTCGCGATTTTTCCTGAAGCAGCAACCGAGCTAGTGCTCGACCGTAAAGGCTTGCTCCTCGTTGCGGAGCTGGGGCTTGTCATGACGCTCTTCACGGACGCCTCACGCGTCAGCCCGGGGATGTTGAAGGGCCATACGAACCTGCCAGTCCGCCTACTGAGCATCGGCATGCTGCTAACGATCGTGCTCGGCGCACTATGCGCCATGGTCGTTTTCCGAACGATTTCCTGGTGGGAGGCCGGCATTCTCGGCGCGATTCTCGCACCGACCGATGCCGGGCTCGGTCAGGTGATCGTGAACAGCGAGCTGGTGCCACAACGGATCCGTCAGGCGCTGAATGTCGAGGCAGGGCTCAATGACGGGCTCGCAGTCCCCTTCATGATGTTTTTCATTGCACTGGCGGTGGCGCAAGAGACCCACACTGGCGGCGCCGTGTTCGTCAGATTTGTCGTTGAGCAGCTCGGCTACGGAGCGCTTGTTGGACTCGTTATCGGGCTTCTAGGCGGCTGGCTGCTAGGCCTTTCGCGCCGCAAGAAGTGGATGGCCGAGCCGCTGGCCCAACTCGGTGTGGTGACGCTGCCACTCGCTTGCGTGCTGGCTTCGGACGCCGTCGGCGCGAGTATGTTCATCGCGGCTTTCGTGGCAGGACTCGCCACTCAAGTGGGCTTTAACGAGGTTGGCAAACATAGCGTCGAGTTTGCCGAAGATTGGGGCCAACTTTTCAACCTGTTCGTGTTCTTTCTCTTCGGTCTGGTCGTTAGCCGGGTGTGGGCGCACTTCAGTCTCGTCGTGGTGATCTACGGCGTACTGAGCCTGACATTGATTCGCATGGTGCCGGTAGCGATTGCGCTGATAGGCACGCACCTCAGCCGTCCGACCGTCTTGTTCATGGGTTGGTTCGGTCCGAGGGGGCTTGCGTCCATCGTCCTTGCACTGGTTTATCTCGAAGGAGAATTGAATCTGCCGGCCGAATCCATTATCAAACAAGCCGTCATGGCGACCGTACTGTTCAGCATTTTTGCCCACGGGATCACAGCACTAGTGGGCACGCGACGCTACGCAAAAGCGATTACTCCCTTGAGCAGCAGTGCGCCGGAGCATGAGACGGTCGCGCCCGCTGTGGAGTATGTTGAGGATGCCTGAGGCATCTAAGGCATAACCCGACAGCCAGATTGAATTGTCGAGCAAACGCATGATGGTTGAATCCAGCCCGACTATCAGCATCTCGGCCTTATTTGCCGTAGATTTCGTGCCCACGCTGCTTTCTATGCTCGTGGCGAATGTCGGTACCCCGAACGACATAGACGACGGATTCCGCGATGTTGGTGGCATGGTCGCCGATACGCTCGATGGATTTCGCAATCAACAGGTAGTCGAGCCCAATCCGGACTGTCCGGGGGTCTTCCTTCATGGAGGTGACAAGCTTGACTACGCCGGCCCGAAATTCGGCGTCGATGGCTTCGTCGTCGCGGACAATCTGTGCGGCCGCCGTTGCATCCATGCGCGCAAATGCGTTGAGCGCTCTGCGAAGCATCTGCGTGGCCATTTCCCCAGAAGTCTTGATTTCAGCGATATTGAGTTTCCACGCGCCCGCATCCACGGCGACGCGGCGAGTTCGCTTCGCTATCTTGCGTGCCTCGTCGCCAACACGCTCAAGGTTGGCTGCGCACTTCAACGTCGCCATCAGAAGGCGCAAGTCGGAGGCTGCCGGCTGCCGGCGGGCAATCACGTTGACCACTTCGTCGTCGATCTCTATTTCCATGAGATTGAGCCGGCGTTCAGCATCGCCAACATGCTCGATAAGCGCCAGATCGAACGATTTCAGCGCTTCCAGCACGCACGCTATCTGTGACTCGACCAACCCGCCCATTTCGAGCAGCTTCGTGGAGACCCGAGCGAGTTCGGTATCAAACCTGCTTGAAAGATGCTTGTCTGGCATGATCTGCTCGACTAGAAGTGGCGATGCTGTGCCGACGCGGGTTGCCTGCAGCACAGCAAGCGCCGCGTTACGATTTTGCGGGTCGACCGGTTTTAACTGTTTCGACAGCCGAAATCGCCTCAAGCAGGCGTTTCATTGATGCCGTCTCGAGCAGAACCAAGCCCGCTCGCAGAAGCTCACTCTTCTTCACCGACACGCCCGCGTCCAGGCACTTCTGTTTCAGTGCCGCAATCTTTTCATAGTCGGACTTCGGCATTGTGAAGCTGTCACGTACGACCTTCTCCTTCTTTTGACGCTGCGCTTTTTCCTCTACGGCTATCTCGATTGGTGTGGCTTCCTGCGGCACCACACGCTTTTGTTTCTTCGCCTTTGTCGGAGCAGCCCGAGTATCGGCGGCTACCGCTTCCGGCGCTTCCGCCTGCCTCTCCTCGGGTAGCGCATGGCCATTGGCATGCTTCGGAAAGTGAGAGGCCTTCTTCGTCGCCTTCCTGACGCGGGGTTCAATCATGGTCAACTCCAGATTTAACAAACGATATAAACAGTATATACCGTTTAAGAAATCTTTCCTGGCAGCAGGATGAATGGTCCCGACGCGCCGCATGAGCCGAAAACTGTCCACAGAATCTGTTCGCAAGGCTGTGGACAACACATGGGCAAGCTCGACAAGTCGTTGATAGGACAGCTTTTGTGTGACGCGCGCTATACACGGGCGAGGATCAGGGCCGGATGACTTTTTTACTATGGAGTAGGCACACCGCGTACTGGAAGATTGCTCAGTATGTTCAGACAAGTCGACGACAACTGACATGCGTCAACCATAGGCCGATTCAATTTGCGCGCAGGCCGGCAACGTCGTCTAATCGACTTCCCGCTGGCTTGCATCCCTCTCTTTGAACGCCAGGAGCACGTAATGGCCGACCTCAACTTTGACGACGTCGTCAAGGCAATTGCATCTGACACCAACACCCCGACCGAGACCGTATCGAGGATGTACGCTGAGACGTGGGCCCAATACAGTGACGGGGCGCGCGTGCTGGACTATCTGACGGTTCTCGTCGCTAAACGCGTCCGCGAAAATCTGCGTGGAATCGCGCAAGACAGGCACTAGCCGACGGCCACAAGATCTACCTGAGCGTTTCGCGGCGCCCGACTTCCACAGGTGGTCTGTTGTTGAAGAAGACAGACCAGTTCGGCTCGACCGACTCTCGAAGTCTTTCGGCCGCCTGTCGGCATACCGTCATTCTGATTGATCAGTTTTCCTCTATTAGCGCGCGTCGAACTTAGACGCGTACTTCTGCCTTTTAAACGCGGCCACCACGAACTCAATGAACACCCGCGTCTTTGCCGGAAGCAGTTTCTTGTTCGGGTAATAGAGCGAAATCGGACCCTGCTCGGCGTACCAGGCCGGCAGCAAACGCACCAGCGCGCCGCTCGATAGCCAGCGGAACGCGTGGGGCATCGGCAGAAACGCGACGCCGTAGCCGAGAATTGCCGCGTGCGCGATCGCCTCAGGGTCATCCAGGATGATGCGCGTTCGACACTCCGCCTGGCATTGTTCGCCAACCTGGTTCTTGAGCGTCCACACCCTGAGGCGTCCGGTCTCGGCCGAGCGACGCACGATCCCTTCGAATTGGCTGAGTTCCGACGGGTGTTTCGGCATCGTGCGGCTCGACATGTACGCAGGAGACGCGGCGACGATCACATGCGTGCGCGCAAGTTCACGCGCTACGATCCCCGGTGTCAGTTCTATTCCGCCCCCGATAGCCACGTCGAAGCCGCCGGCAATCAGATCGACAGGCCGGTTGTCAAAATGCCAGTCCGGTACGATCGCTGGATATAAATCGAGGAATTCGCCGAGCAGCGGCACCAGATACTCACGGCCGAATGCGAGTCCCAGGCTAACCTTGAGCGTCCCGGCCGGTTTTCCGTCTTGCGTGACGACATTGGCGAACGCATCCTGCAAGGCCGTAAAAGGCTGGGTGACGTCACTCAGAAACTGCTCGCCGGCTGCGGTCAGCGTGAGACTGCGTGTGCTGCGCTGGAACAGCCGCAGTCCAAGCGTCGCCTCCAGTCTCGCCACGTTTTTGCTGACCGCGGCCGGCGTCAGACCCAGTCGACGAGCCGCCGCGGAGAAACTCCCGTGCTCTGCGCTGAGAAGAAACGATTCGACCAGGTTGAGCGCTTCCATATCATTTGATACAAGTGGTTGAAAGAGATAGTCTAGATCACCCGCTACTCAAGCTTGAATGTCAGGACGATACTCCTTTCATCAACTCTTCTGGGAACACAACATGACTTCGAATCTGACTGGCAAAGTGGCGTTCGTGACCGGCGGCGGCCGTGGGATTGGCGCGGCGATCGTGCGGCGCCTCGCGCAAGACGGCGCAGCTGTCGCCTTCACCTACAAAGGCTCGGCGGCCACCGCCAATGCACTTGCTCAAAGCATTGCGGACAGCGGCGGACGAGCCATTGCGCTGCAGGCGGACGCCGGCGACGCCAGCGCTTTGACCCGCGCCATCGACGAGGCCGCTGCGAAGTTCGGCAAGATCGACATCCTCGTCAACAACGCAGGCGTTCTTTTGATGGGCCCGGTGGACACCTTCTCGCTGGAAGACTTCGACACCACGCTTCAGGTCAACGTCCGTGCGGTGTTCGTCGCCATCAAAGCTGTTCTGCCGCATATGGGCAATGGCGGCCGTATCGTGAACATCGGTAGCTGCAATGCCGAGCGCATGCCGTTCGCCGGCGGCGCGGCCTATGCGATGAGCAAGTCCGCCCTGCAAGGGCTGGTTCAAGGGTTGGCCCGCGATCTCGGGCCGCGGGGAATTACGGTCAACAACGTTCAGCCGGGCCCGACCGATACGGATATGAATCCCGAGTCCGGCGACTTCGCCACTGCGCTGCACGGCCTGATGGCGATCCAGCGCCACGCGCATCCCGACGAAATTGCCGGCATGGTTGCCTATGTGACCAGCCCGGAAGCGGGATTCGTCACCGGCGCGAGCCTGACCATTGATGGCGGCTTCAACGCCTAAGCGCACGAGGTGTTGCGCAACGAGCCGCCCCGCCCGTGTCCTACGGTGAGGGGCGGACTCGTTAGCCCTTCGGCGTCGTGCCGACACGCCTCGGCGCGCGCAAGAAATCGAAATCGACGCCCTGGTCGGCCTGCAACACGGTGTCGAGGAACAGCTTCTGATAGCCGCGCTCGGCTGTCGGCATATCGATGAGCGCGGCCCCCGCGCGGCGCGCCAGTTCGGTGTCCGATACGAGCAGCGCAATTTCGCGGGCGGGTACGTTCAGCCGGATGCGGTCGCCGTTCTGCACATGCGCCAACGGGCCGCCGACGGCCGCCTCGGGCGTCACGTGCAGCACGATGGTGCCGAAGGCGGTGCCGCTCATGCGCCCGTCGGATATCCGCACGATGTCCTTCACACCCGCGCGCGCGAGCTTCTTCGGGATGGGAATGTAGCCGGCTTCAGGCATCCCCGGTGCGCCTTTCGGGCCGATGTTCTTCAATACCAGAATGTCGTCGGCCGTGACATCGAGATCGTCCGAGTCGATACGCTCAGCCATGTCCTTGACGTTCTCGAACACGACCGCGCGTCCCTCGTGCTGCATGAGCCGGGCATTGGCGGCCGATTGCTTGATGATCGCGCCGCGAGGCGCGAGGTTGCCCGTCAGAACGGCAATGCCGCCTTGCGGATAAATCGGGTCGGCGATGGTGCGCACCACGTTCTGCTCGAAGCCGGGGCCGGCCAGTTCGATCTCCTCGCCCAGTGTGCGGCCAGTCACCGTCATCGCATCGAGCTTGAGCAGCGGCTTGAGTTCGCGCAGCAACGTCGCCATGCCGCCGGCATGATGAAAGTCTTCCATGTAGTGCTGGCCGGATGGTTTCAGGTCCAGCAACACCGGCGTTTCGCGGCCCATGCGGTCCAGTGCCTGCAGATCGACATCCAGTCCCATGCGTCCCGCTATGGCGGTCAGGTGAACGATCGCGTTGGTCGAGCCGCCGATCGCCAACAACACGCGTATGGCGTTCTCGAATGCATCGGCGGTGAGGATCCTGTCGATGGTCAGGCCGCTCCGCGCCATCCGCACGGCCTGGGCGCCCGTCTCCTCCGCGATGCGGATACGGTCCGCGGTCACTGCCGGCGGCGATGCGCCGCCCGGCACGGTCATCCCCAACGCTTCGGCCACGCATGCCATGGTGCTGGCGGTGCCCATCACCGAACAGGTGCCCACGCTCGCCACCAGCTGATTGTTCACGGCGGCGATTTCCTGGCTATCGATCTCGTCCGCGCGAAATTGTCCCCAGTAGCGCCGGCAATCGGTGCACGCCCCGACACGCTCGCCACGGTGAGAGCCCGTCAGCATGGAACCCGTGATCAGCTGGATGGCGGGAATGTTCGCCGATGCAGCGCCCATTAACTGCGCCGGCACGGTCTTGTCGCAACCGCCGATCAGTACGACCGCGTCCATCGGCTGGGCGCGGATCATCTCCTCGGTATCCATCGACATCAGGTTGCGCAGGTACATGCTGGTCGGCTGCGAAAAACTCTCATGGATGGAAATGGTCGGGAAATCCATCGGCAAGCCGCCAGCCAGCATCACGCCGCGCTTGACCGCCTCGATCAATTGCGGCGCGTTGCCATGGCACGGGTTGTACGCGCTGCCGGTGTTGGAGATGCCGACTACCGGCCGATCCAGCGCTTCGTCCGTGTAACCGGCCCCTTTGATGAAGGCTTTGCGCAAGAACAGCGAGAAGCCGCTGTCGCCATAGTTCGTGAGACCTTTGCGGATTCCGGTGGCCGGTGCGGTGAGCGATTCTTCTGGTTTGGTCTTGGACATGGGGATACCCGGCGAAAGAATGAGTGGCAAAGGGGCCAGGCAGGTGCGGGAAGCGATGCTGCGCACCCGCGTGGCGGGACAACATTCACATTCATTATCGAAAATGCGGGACAACACAAGAACGCACTGTTGATATTTTCAAACAACAAAGATTTTTCTGGTCGGCGCGAGCGCTGCATCGAACCAGCGGTCCGCCACCGAGCGGGGTTGACCGCTCGCCTATCGAGCACCGCCACATCCCGCCTCATCGTCATTTCAACAATACTTGAAATGTAGAAACAAAACCTCTATCGTTCGGGTATGGACTCAAACCTCGTTGTACGCGCCTTGAGCGCGCTTGCCCATGAATCGCGCCTCGCGATCTTCCGGCTGCTGGTCGTAGCCGGCCCGGACGGCATGGCTGCCGGCGAAATCGCCCAGCAGCTCGGGCTTTCCCCTTCCAGCCTTTCGTTTCACCTGAAGGATTTGTCACATGCAGATCTGGTGACGCCGCGACAGGACGGACGGTTCGTCATCTACACGGCGAACTTTGACGCCATGACCGGTTTGATCGGCTTCCTGACCGAGAACTGTTGCGCGGGAGAGACCTGCGCGGCGAGCACTCTCCCAGGCTGCTGCGCAGACAAAGCATGAAGCGTGGCCGCAACCCTATCGCGGTTGCGAATCTGAGCGACAACAGCCGGCTTTACCTTGCCCTGTTCGATCACAACGCGATTCAGACAGCAATCCCTGACGTTGGCGCAAGCCGTGTAGAGGAATTTAATGAGCAGCACTAATACAGCGGCCGGCGGCGAACGACCGGCTATCGGTTTTTTCGAGCGTTACCTGACGGTCTGGGTCGCGCTCTGCATCGTTGGTGGCATCCTCCTTGGCCAACTGCTTCCCCTGCTCTTCCAGGCAATCGCCCGCATGGAAGTGGCGCAGGTCAATCTGCCGGTCGGTGCACTCATCTGGGTGATGATCATCCCGATGCTGGTCAAGATCGACTTTGCGGCGATGTCCCAGGTCAAGAGCCAGTGGCGCGGCATTGGTGTCACGCTGTTCGTGAACTGGTTCGTCAAACCATTCTCAATGGCGCTGCTCGGCTGGATTTTCATCCGTCATGTGTTTGCGCCGTGGCTTCCCGCCGATCAACTCGACAGCTATATCGCAGGCCTGATCCTGCTGGCCGCCGCGCCCTGCACGGCGATGGTGTTCGTCTGGTCGCAACTCTGCAAGGGCGATCCGTATTTCACGCTTTCGCAAGTCGCCCTGAACGACTCCATCATGATCGTAGCTTTTGCGCCGCTTGTTGCGCTGTTGCTCGGCCTGTCCGCGATCACGGTGCCGTGGGATACGCTGCTCATGTCGGTCGGACTCTACATCGTGATCCCCGTGGTGCTCGCCCAGTTTCTGCGCCGGCATTTGCTGGCCGGGGGCGACGCGCATTTCCGCCAGGCGGTCGCACGCATGGGCCCCTATTCGATCAGCGCCTTGCTCGCGACACTCGTGCTGCTGTTTGCGTTTCAGGGGCAAGCGATCATCCGGGAGCCGCTCGTTATCGCCATGCTCGCGGTGCCGATCCTCATTCAGGTGTTCTTCAACTCCGGCCTTGCGTACCTGTTGAACCGCCGGCTCGGCGTCGCGCATTGTGTTGCGGGGCCGTCCAGTCTGATCGGCGCCAGCAATTTCTTCGAACTGGCCGTCGCCACGGCAATCAGCCTGTTCGGGTTTCATTCCGGCGCGGCGCTCGCCACGGTGGTCGGTGTGCTGATCGAGGTGCCGGTGATGCTGTTCGTCGTCGGCATTGTCAACCGTTCTCAGCACTGGTACGAAGCGAAACACATCAGCAATGGGGAACCGCTATGAACGTCACGATCTATCACAATCCCGACTGCGGCACGTCGCGCAACACGCTGGCCATGATCCGCAATGCCGGGATCGAACCGGAAATAATCGAGTACCTGAAGACCCCGCCTGAGCGGGAGACACTGAAGCAGCTCATTGCTCGCGCCGGCTTGACCGTACGCGCTGCGCTGCGCGAAAAGGGCACGCCCTACGCGGAACTCGGTCTGGGCGATGCATCCCTGAGCGATGAGCAGTTGCTCGACGCCATGCTGGAACATCCGATCCTGATCAACCGTCCGTTTGTGATTACGCCGCTTGGTGTGCGCCTGTGCCGGCCGTCCGAGGCGGTGCTCGATATCCTGCCCGCCGCGCAGCAGGGCTCATTCGCGAAAGAAGACGGCGAGCAGGTTGTCGATAGCGAAGGGCGGAGGCTCCTTTAATGACGCAGGATCTCCCCAACGTCAGCGCGCCGCACCTCGACACGCCGGATCTGCGCAAGCTCGAACCGGGCACGGTTTCGCAACACGCACCTCGAATCCTGCTGCTGTACGGCTCGTTACGCGCCACCTCATATAGCCGGCTTCTCACATTCGAAGCCGAACGCATCCTGCGCCATTTCGGCGCGGAAACCCAGGTTTTCGATCCACACGGTTTGCCACTAGTGGACAGCGTGCCGGCCGACCATCCGAAGGTGGTCGAACTGCGCGAACTCTCGGAATGGTCGGAAGGACAGGTCTGGTGCAGCCCGGAACGTCACGGCACGCTGACGGCCGTATTCAAGAACCAGATCGACTGGCTACCGCTCGAAAGCGGCGGCGTTCGCCCAACACAAGGCCGTACGCTCGCGGTGATGCAGGTGTGCGGCGGCTCGCAGTCGTTCAACGCCGTGAACGCGTTGCGCATTCTCGGCCGGTGGATGCGTATGGTGACCATTCCGAATCAGTCGTCGGTGGCGAAGGCCTGGCAGGAATTCGACGCAACCGGCCGGATGAAGCCCTCGGCGTATTACGACCGCGTGGTCGACGTGATGGAGGAACTGTTCAAGTTCACGCTGCTGGTGCGTGACAGGTCGGACTATCTGACTGATCGCTACAGCGAGCGGAAGGAAGCACACCCGGAGCTTGCCACGACACTCGCGGCCGCCGCCATGAATCAGGAAGCAGCGACCGCCAATGCGGACACCGACGACAATGAAACGGAGTGATCGCGACGCCGGCCGGCGAGCTATCGAGGCATGGGCGCTCGCCGTTGCGCAGTTCGTTCGTGGTGCGGTAAACCGTGACGCCGCGGATCGCTAACTGTCACCGCCGCGGTCGCTATTCTCCCGAATGATCTTCTCGATCAACGCGTCCGCATCGCGCGACACGTTGTCATGCACACGCGTGCTTTGCGTCGGCGCCGGCGTATCGTTGCCGATCAGATGTCCGCTGCGCACGTGCGTATCCACCGACACCTGCATAGACAAGCCGAGCCGCAGCGGATGCGCGGCGAGATCAGCCGGGTCGAGCGAGATCACGATCGGCACGCGCTGCACGACCTTGATCCAGTTGCCGGCGGCGTTCTGCGACGGCAGCATCGAAAACGCGCTACCCGTGCCCGCCGAAAAGCCTTCGACGCGGCCGTGATACACCACCTGCGAGCCGTACACATCCGACACGATGCGCACCGCCTGCCCCACGCGCATGCTGCGAATCTGGCCTTCCTTGAAATTGGCCTCGACCCACAGCCGTTCGAGCGGAATGATCGACATCAACGCGAGACCCGGCCCGACTTGCTGACCGATCTGTACCGAGCGCTGGCCGACCGTGCCGTCGACGGGCGACACGATAGTCGTGCGTTGCAGATTGCGATAGGCAAGGCGCAATTGCGCCGCAGCTTGCAGAACGGGTGGGCTCGCCTCGACCGGGAACTTGCCGCCGAGCGCGCGCGCCGCGTCCAGCTGAACCTGCGCCGAAGCCAGATTCGCCTGCGCCACGGCCACCGCCTCGCGGGCGCGCGCCAGTTCTTCCGGCGACACGACTTCGACTGACGCGTGGTCGCGCGCCGCCAGCGCGCGCTGCGCCAACGCCAGTTCGGCACGGCGCGCGTCGATGGATTGCACGTACAGCTTGCGCGAGATCGTTGCGTTCGCCACCTGCCGCACGGCCAGCGTCAGTTGCGCGCGCGCCTGGGCGAACGCCGCGGCCGCTTCGGCGTCGTCGAGCCTGACGAGCGCCTCACCCGCGCGTACCTGGCGCGTGTTGTCCACCAGAATATCGGTGACAGTACCCGGTATCTGCGCGGCGATCTGGACGATATTGCCGGCGACGTAGGCGTCGTCGGTCTCCTCAAAGAAGCGCGCGCTCAACCCCCACCACGTCGCCCATGCGGCGCCGGCGAGCGCCACCATGCCGAAGAAAATGGCGAAGCGACGCCGGCGCGTCGCACGGATGCGATCGTGCGCGCCGTGCGCTACGTTTGCCGCGTTGACCTGTTCCTCGGTCCAGCCGGCGGCATCATGTGCCTGTTTATCGTTGTGCATTCAATCGAAGTGCGTATCCGTAATGCGCGCGTGAGAGGGAAAAGAAGTCTGATAGTGCGAGAGCGGTGCGCCGGCCACCTTGCGTTCGTCGAAGCCGCCGCCGAGCGCGCCGACCAGCGCAACCTGCAACAGCCTGCGGCGGCCCTGCAGATCGACCTGCTGCGCGCGTTCGTCGAGCAGCGAGAGATCGGCGAGCGTCACGTCCTTCTGCATGCCGATACCGCGCCGGTGCCGCTCCTCGGCAATCGCGACGATGCGTGCGGCCGCATCTACCGCGCGAGTCTGCTCGTTCGTGAGCGTGTCCACCGTGCGCAATGAAGTGAGCTGACGCGCGACCTCGCCGAGCGCTTCGTCGACGGTCTTGTTGTAGAGGCTCACCGTCGCGTCGACATTCGCATAGTCGCCGCCGAGTTGCGCGCGCAGGCGGGTCCGGTCGAACACCGGCAACGAGATGGCCGGGCCGATCGAGCCGGTCATCGCCGCGCGCGAGAACAGCGCGGCAGGCGTCAACGCAGTCAAGCCGGCAAACGCCACGAGATTCACGTCGGGATAGAACTGCGCACGCGTGACATCGACGCTCGCGAGTGCCGCTTCGGCGCGTAACCGCGCCGCCACGATATCGGGGCGACGTCCCAGCAGATCGACCGGCAGTTGCGCCGGCATCGGCGCGTCGGCCCCCGCGGCCAGTTGCGGCCGATGAAGCGACAACCCGCGCTCCGGCCCGCGCCCCGTCATGACGCCGATCTGCAACTCGGTGAGCGTGATGCGCTCGTCGTTGAGCGCCTGCTGCGCGGCGAGCCGGCTTTGCTTGAGCGTTGCATCCGCGGCGTCGTAGGCGTTATCGAGGCCGCGCGCGCTACGTTCGCGCAACACCGCATCGACCCGCTCCGCCGCCTGCTGCTTCTGCCGCAGAATGTCCTGCATCGCGAACGCGCGGTCGAGTTCGCAGTAGAGCGTGACCAGCGCGACTGTCAGCGTGAGCCGCACCTGCTCGGCATCGATCCGTGCCGCGTCGCGCGACGAGAGCAGACCGCGTGAGAGCGCCGCATTCCTGCCCCACAGATCGAGCTGATAGCTCAAGCCCGCGATCAGCGCGGCGGGCGACACCGTCGGGTCGTTGAACACCTGCACCGGAATCTGCTGGCCGCCGACTGAAACGTTGGCCACATCCGCCGGCTGAGGCAAGCGGGTTTTGCTCACGGTCGCCACCGCCGTGCCCGTGAGGCCCGTCAGCGACGCGAACTGTTCGAGCTGCGCCTGCGCGGCGCTCACGCGTGCCTTCGCGACCTGCAGGTCGGGACTATTCTGCAGGGCTTCGGCGACCAGTTCATCCAGTTGCGAATCGCGATACCGCCCGACCCAGTCCGGCGCGGGCCACGCGCCGTGGGTGCCCGGACCAGCGGTTTGCGCGAGCGCATCGGCGGAAGGTTTGCGAGGCTGAACGTTCGCATGCAGACCCGCATCGCTGACGCAGCCGCTCAGTGCCGATGCAATCAGCAGCAAGGCGCACGAATGGCGCATGCGGTGGCGGATGAGGTGGCGAATGAGGCGTCGCATCGACTGCTTCATGAGTGGTGCGTGCGAGGCATCGCACCTTCAGTCGCCGCTGGCGTATTCACGGCGGCCGCCCTCGCCGCTCTGGCCGCGAGCCGAGGACGGGTTTCTCCAAGCGGCCCCATCCGGGCGAACAATCCATCTATGAGACCCAGCGCAATCGCATTCAGTTTGTCGAGCTTGTGTTTCTCCAGCAGCACGATCTGCACGATCTGCCATAGCGTCAACAGGTTCGGTACGACCGCGACCGGCAGACGCAGTCCATATTGCAGCGCCAGCTGCATTGCGTTACGCGCACTGTAGTAGCGGCGAAATGCAGGGTGATTCATCGTCGTCACTTCGAAGGGGCCTAATTGATGGCGGTGGCGCGTGCCGATCCGATGCGACAGCACCAGCGACGGCACGACATAGACAGGCACATTGCGCAGCAGCGCACGCAGGCAATACTCGGTGTCCACGTGATCGATGAACAGCGATTCGTCGAAGCGGCCGAGCCGCGCGAACGCTTCACGCGAAATCACGCAACCCGACGAGATCAGGAACGCGCAGCGCTGCAAGCCGGCATCCATGCGCAACGACAATCTTTCGACACCCAGACCGCTGGTCGACAGTTCCGGCAGAAAGCGTTGATCGTTTTCATCGAAGATGCGCGGGCCGGCCATGAACGCAGTACCGTTCACCGACGCACACCGGTCGCGCATCACGTCGAAATAGCCGGACGGCGCTTCGGAATCCTGGTCGAACAGCGCGACCGCATCCGCGCCCCGCTCGAACAGCACACGCAGGCCGCAGTTGAATGCACCGGCAATGCCGTGGCGATTGCCGTGATGCAGCAGCTCGATCCCTGCTTCGCCCAGCACCAGGGCCGCGCGACTGTCCGGCTGCGGAGAATTGTCGACCACCAGCAGGCGGTCGCACTCGTCGCGCATCGCCACGGCTCGCATCAACTGCGCCTCGCCCGGATGAAACAGGATGATCAACGCGCCCAGGATCGTCATGACTCTGCTCCTAGTGACCTAAGGTCATCGCGGCGCCGCGTTTGGGACGCGTCAGCCACATCATCGCGGCGAGCACGAGGCAGGTGATGCTCGCCATGTAGAACATGTCGCCGGTCGCCATCATGTACGCCTGTTGCTGCACGATATGGTGCAACGTGCTCAGTTCGCGCGCGCCGTCGATACCCATGCCGTGCAGGATCTGAACGAAGCGCTGCGTGTTGCCGGACGACTTCGCCACCGACTGCGCAACCACGTCGTAGTGATACAGCGCGCGGTTGTCCCACAGCGTCACGCTCATTGCCGTACCGAAGGCCGCCGACAGCGTGCGTAGAAAGTTCGACAGACTGGACGCCGCAGCGAGTTTGTCGTCGGACACGCGTGAGAGCGTCGCGGCGGTCAACGGAATAAAAAAGCACGGCAGGCCGATGCCCTGAATCAGGCCAGGCGTGATGATCTGCGTAAAGGTCATCGTCAGCGTGAAGTGCGCGTCCCACCACAGCACGCCCGCAAAGATCAGAAAGCCGAACGTAGCGAGCACGCGTGCGTCGAAACGCGCCGAGAAAATGCCGACGAGAATCGAGAACACCAGCGCGAGTATGCCGAGCGGAGCAGTGGCGAGCCCGGCCTGAAACGCGGTGTAGCCCATCACGGCCTGGAGCCACAACGGGAAGATCACGCCGACTACCGAGAAACTCATCATCCCGAGTGAAATGATCAGCACGCAAAACGAGAACGTGCGGTCGCGAAACAGGCTGAGATCGATCACTGGATCCTTCTCGCCCGCTTCCCAGATCAGCAGCGACACGATCGCAAGCGCGGCGACGATCGCGAGCGTCAGGATCAGCGGCGAATCAAACCAGCCCCGGTCATGGCCGAGATCGAGCACGGCCTGCAACGACCCGACGCCGACGATCAGCAGCACGATGCCCGGCAGATCGACCGGCGCGGCTTTCGCACCGTGCGCGTTGCGGGTATCGGGACGCAGCAGTGTCATGCACACCGCGAACGAAAAGATGCCGATCGGCAGATTGATCAGGAAAATCCACGGCCACGAGAAACTGTCGATAATCCAGCCGCCGACCACGGGCCCGAGGATCGGCGCGAGCAGCACGGTCATCGCCCACAGCGCAAGAGCCACCACGCGCTTGTCGGGTGGGAACGTACGCAACAGGATGGTTTGCGAGAGCGGCACCATCGGCCCCGAAAAAAGGCCCTGCAATGCGCGGCACACGACCAGCAGATGAAAGTCGCCGGCCACGCCGCAGAGCAGCGACGTCAGCGTGAAAAGAATCACCGCCGCGAGAAAGAGGCGGGTTTCGCCGAGACGTCGCGAAAGCCATCCCGTCAGCGGCACGGCGATCGCGGCCGCGACGGAGTAGGAACTGATCACCCACGTGCCCTGGCTATTGGACACGCCGAGGCCACCCGAAATGGCGGGGACCGCCACGTTGGTCACCGTCGAGTCGAGCACCTCGATGAACGTTGCGAGCGAAAGCGCAAAGGTGAGCAACGCGAGGCGGGCGCCGCGCATGGTTCGATTGTTGTGCTCGTTGTGCTCGTTGTGCTTTTCGCGCCCGCTGTCCACGCCGGCGCGCGCGTCACGGCCCGAGCCGCCTCGCGCGCCAAGGCTTGACCCGGCGCCCTCAGGCATTCGCGCTGCGGCGCTCATACGCCCTGCCCGCTCAACGCCAACGCGGGCGACAACACGCGAGTGTCGGCGGGCACACGCAAGCCCGTTTGCATGAATCCCTCGATCTCGCGCGCCGCCGCTTCGCATCCATCCGGCGACGCGGCGAGCCGGTCGTGCACGCGCCCACACTGCGTCGCGAGCGACGGACTCCCGAGCACCTGCCTGAGCGCGCGGGTCAACGTCCGCGCCTCGATCGGTCCATCCACCCGAACCCCGCACCCACTCGCGACGACGCGCTGCGCGTTGTCGAACTGATCGTGTGCGAATGGCGTCACGACTTGAGGGATACCGGCGGCATACGCCAGCGCCGCCGTGCCAATGCCGCCGTGATGCACCAGCGCGCGACAACGCGGTAACAGCGTCTGCAGCGGTACATAGCGGCGCTCGATCAACGTGGAGAACGAACTCGCCTCATTCGCAGCAGCGCGATCCTCGACAGGCGCGTCGGGCCGCAAAAGAATGCCGCGCAACCCGCTCTCGCGGAGCGTGTCGCGCACCGCTCGCGCATAACGCGCCTGATCGATCAACGTCGAGCCCGCCGTGAACACCACGGGCCGTTCGCCCGCGGCGAGAAACGCGTCGAGTTGCGGATCGGGTGCGCACGCAACGGTGTCGTTGAACAGCGGAAAGCCGCTCATGCGATACGGAGCCGGCCAGTCGGGCTGCGGCTGCGCGAACCAGTCGGGAAAAAGACAGAGCACGCGATCGGTCGAATGCAACCATTGGCCGAAGATGCGCGTGGCCGGTTCGAGACCCAGCTCCGCGCGCAACGCGTTCAGCGCCGGACCGCACACCTTGTCGAGCGCGTACCGTTCGATCGAATGCATCAGCGCTGCCTTTACCGCGAGCGGCAAACGTCGTGGAATGGTGAGCCGCGGATGGGTCGGCGGAGCGTGCGCGGAAAGCAAGGTGGACGGCGACACCTGCACGGACACGAACGGCACCCGGTATAGCTCCTGCATCAGCCGGGCGGAAAAAGCCCATAACGTGCCCACCAGCACCGTGTCGGGAGTGGTCAGTGATGCCAGCGTGTCGAAATGCGCTCGCAGGGTCGGCGCAATGACCGCCCACAAGGTGCGAAACGACGTGCGCGGATTCCATAGCGCCGGATTCGCCATCGCGTCGGCGTAGTCGGCCGCTGTGCCGATCGGCACGAACATGAAGCCGCGGCGCGTCGCCGCTGCCGCGAACGGCGGATGCGTGCAGAACACGATCTCGTGTCCGCGCGCCGCGAGTGCCGCGCCGATGCCGAGCAGCGGATGCACGTCGCCCGCGGAGCCGATTGCGGTGATGATGACTCTTGTCATGCCCGGCGGCTCAGAAGAGACCCGGGATCAACGCAGCGACGTCGCGGCGATACTGCGAATAGGCGCGGCCGAAGTGGCCGGTCAGCCAGCTCTCCTCCACCCGCACCTTGTACGCGAGCGAAGCGAAAATCAGTAGCAAGCCGAGCGCGCCGCGCCATTGCATGCCGATCAGCACGCCGCCCGCGAGCGCCAGCAGGCAACCGGTGTAGATCGGGTGCCGTACGAGCCCGTACGGGCCGCTGCGCACCAGTTCATGATCTTCCTTCAGCGTGACCGACACGCTCCAGTTGGTGCCAAGATGCAGGCGCGCCCACACTGAAAACGCGAGGCCGGCAAGCAGCACGGCAAGGCCGGCGCATTGCAGCGCACCGATCGAATGCGAGTCGAACGACCACGCCGCGGCATTGAAGTCCGGCAGCACGATTAGCGCGCCGCCGGCGATCAGCGGAATCGACTGCAAGGTGCGCGACACGGATGCCTCTTTTCGCGCGGTCTCCTTGACCTGGTTCGACGTGGCGATCCAGTACAGCAGCCACACTGTCCACGGTACGACGATGGCGATGCTCTGAGCGATATTCACGATGGTTCGACCTGTTAGAACGAGTGATCGGCAGCGGCCTGCAACGCGGGAGTTGCGACGTTCGCGATGGCGGGTTCGGGCACGAGCGGGAGCGAAGCGCGGCCGCTCGGCCCGTCGAAGCAGTCGAGCGCGCGCACGGGTTGCTGAACCGGCGCGGCGCCGAAGTAATCCATAATCGCCGTGCGCACCTGACGCAGCGCGGCGCGCCCTTCCAGATCGAGGAAATGCCCGGCCTGATCGATGGTCGCAAACTCCGCACGCTTCAGATGATGGCCGAGCGAGCGGACATCGTCGGGCGTGGTGTACGCATCGAGCTCGCCGTTGATGAACTTCAGTCCGCAGTCTATGTTGCTGAATTCGTGCAGATACTGCTCCGGGCGAATCGCCAGAATCTGGTCGACATGAAACGCCACCTGGTGCTGCTCGTCACGCGGCAGCGTCGACAGGTAGCGGTAGTTGTAGAGCTTCATGATCCGCGGCAAATGACAGCCCACAGTGTCGTTGAGCAGTTGCGCGGCCTTCAGGTTTTCGCCCGCGGCGATGTAGTCGCGCGCCGCGGTCACGTACGCGGTCATGGCCTCGTTGAGCAGCGGCGAGAACGACGCGATCACCGCGCGGCGCACGCTCGTGCGCGCTCGCGAGAGCGCAAGCAGCGACGCCACGCCGCCCCAGGACACCGATAACAGGAAGCCCGGCTCGAATAAGCCGATGAGATACAACAGAATGTCGACTTCATCGTCTTTGGTAAGAATGAAGCCGCATTCGTTATGCGCTTTCGATTGCCCCGCATAGGGCAAATCGAAACAGATTGGGTTATAGCGTTCGCCGAGGTATTTGATTGTCTGTCCAAACGACGCCGTGGTGGCTAACGCGCCGTTGATCAGAATGACACTCTCGAAGGCCGGATCGAATACGTGACGTTCAACGTAGACTTTCAGGCCCGCCGGTAGCGGAACAAGGAGTTTTTCGATGGGCATGGCGTATTCGCAGGCACTTGCGCAAGGCAAATGCGTACTGACACCGCGTCCGCGCGAGCGAACGCCTTGCGGCCGTACTACCGTGGATCAGGCCCATGCGACTTGCCATTACACCTTTACGCCGGCAAATCCGATCCGCGACGACCGCTGCTACACCGAACACACGCATCGCCGGACATGATGCCTGCCCGCTCCCCGCAGCGCGCCTGACCTCAGGCCGCTTCAATCGAGCGTTCGATGCCTCGTGATATTTCTTATATTTAATTGAAAAGCATTACTTCAATCGCTACTGCTTGTCATTCGTCGACGCCAGTCTTGCCGCTTTGCGTGAAGCCTTGATGTCAACATACGATAACGGAATGCTTTTTAACATGTTTCAAAAATAAAAGCTAAAAAATCATTGAGCGAATGTTCGAAATCGGCAAGTGAAATATTATTGAAAGGATGCGCTCGAGAGGTAGTCCGCGAGGCGAATCAACATCGCATCGCAATCGCGCATTTGCTCGACGGTGACAAACTCGTCGGGCTTATGTCCCTGGTCCATACTGCCCGGGCCGCAGACCACCGTGGGAATGCCGGCCTGCTCGAAGAGCCCACCCTCGGTGCCGAATGCGACCGTGCCGAATTCAGTCGAGCCGCTGAGCAGCGCGAGAAGCCGCGCCGCTTCGCTATCGGGCGATGTCGCCAATCCCGGATAGGCGGAAAGCGGCTGAAGGCGGATGCCGGTGTCGGACTTCACGGCTCGCATCTTCGGCAGCAACTCGGCTTCGGCGTAAGTTTGCAACTGGTCGGCCACCGTGTGCGCATTAAAGCCCGGCAGCGCGCGCACTTCGAAGTCGAATTCGCATTCGGCCGGCACGATGTTGAGCGCACGGCCGCCTTTGATCACACCCGTCTGCACGGTCGAGAACGGCGGATCGAAGCGTTCGTCGTGATGCTCGGGTTGCGCCAGCTGTTCGCCGATTTCTTCAAGACGACTGATCATCCGCGCCGCGTATTGAATCGCGTTGACGCCATAAGGCGCGTAAGCCGAATGACAAGGCGCGCCTTTCACGTGACAGCGCATTGCCAGTTTGCCCTTGTGACCCAGCACCGGCTTGAGCCCGGTAGGCTCGCCGATCAGACACAGAGCCGGCTTGTGCGGCCGCTGCTCCAGGTCCGCCAACATGGAACGCACGCCGAGGCATCCTACTTCCTCGTCGTACGAGAACGCGAGGTGCACCGGCAGCTTCAGTTCCCGTTCGATGAACATGGGCACCGCCGCCAGCACCGAAGCGATAAAGCCTTTCATGTCGGCCGTGCCGCGGCCATACAGCCGCCCTTCGCGTTCAGTGAGACGAAATGCATCGACGGTCCATGGCTGGCCGTCAACAGGCACCACGTCGGTGTGCCCGGACAGCACGACGCCGCCTCCCTCACACGGACCGATGGTCGCGAACAGATTCGCCTTGGTGCGCTCGGCGTTGTAGAACAGCTCGCACTCGACACCCAGTTCCTCGAGGTAAGTCCGAATGAACTCGATCATCTCCAGATTCGAGTCGCGGCTGACAGTGGCGAAACTGATCAGCCGCTCTAGCAGCGCACGGCTCGATCGGTCATTCATTGCCTGGCACTCCGTAGCTGGGCGCGGCGGTCGGATTCAACGCGCGAGTGATGTAGTCCTGCATCTGCGGCCGATAAGCCTGCCATAGACCGTCGAGCTGACCGATGGGATCTTCATTCGCCCAATCGACGCGCAAGTCGACGATCGGCCAGCTCGGCTCGCCCACGATCTTGAGCGCCGCGGAATGCACGGGGCCTGCTTCGCCGCCGGCAGCCATCGCGGCATGCATGGCCGCGAGCAGGCGCTCGGCCAGCGTGCCGGCTGCCTGCTCGAACGCAGGAACCATCGCCTCGATCACTTCGACACCGGCGAGCATGTTGCCCGCCGCGACGCATTGCGCGCCGGCAACAGCGTGATAGGCGCCCAGCGCTTCCTTGCCGCTGAAGAAAGCCGTGCGGCCCTGGCTATCGATCACCGTCACCTGCCTGTACTCGCTCCACTCGCTCCCGCCGAGCGCTTGCTCCAATGCCGCGGCCGGATCCAACTGTCCGTTCTCCAGAAGATCGAGAACCTGCGGGCCGAGCGCAGGCAGCGTGACGTTCTGCGTCGCCACCGCGCCCACGCCTGCGCGCACCCACGGGCATCGCGCGCCCACCGCGATACTGGACGAACTGATCGCGATGCCAAGCTGCCCGGACTTGGCACACCGTCCGACGATAGAGAATGTCATGTCCCGCTCCTTAAGCCGCCGGCGGCGTCCATCCATCCGGAATGACGGCGACGACATCGATTTCCATCAACCACTGCGGCTGACCCAGTGCGACCACCACGAGGCCCGTGGAAATCGGAAACACGCCCTTCAGCCACTTGCCGACTTCCTGATAGACCGGCTCGCGATAACGGATGTCTGTCAGGAACGTCGTCGTCTTGACGACGTGCGACAAATCGCTGCCCGCCTCCTCGAGCAACTGCTTGACGTTCTTCATTGCCTGCTCGGCCTGAGCGCGCGGATCGCCGAGGCCGACCAGACGGCCGTCGAAATCCGTGCCCACCTGACCGCGCACATACACGGTATTGCCGGCGCGCACGGCCTGACAAAGATCGTTGTCGAGTGTCTGGTTCGGATACGTATCCTTCGTGTTGAACATGCGGATACGGGTGTGCGTAGGTTGGCTCATCAATGCACCTCAATGCTAGGAAGAAATGGATCGCGGATTAAAGACGCATGCACATCAGTTCAGCCCATCGCGCTGACTTTATGAACAGGTGAATGGCCGGAAGTATTGTCACCGCTTTCGTCGCGGCCGTGCTGTGCATCTGGCTGCGCACCGTCGTAATACGCGAGATATTTGCGCTGCGTGATGATGTGATCGGCGATGTGCTTCGCGTCGTGCCACACGCCCCAGATAAACGCAGAGCCACGACGCGACAACCAGGGCAGTCCGAGGAAGTAAACGCCGGGTTCCTTCGACACGCCGCGCTGATGTTTCGGCTTGCCCTTTTCATCGAAAGCGTCGACGTTCAGCCAGTTGAAATCGAGCGCATAGCCGGTTGCCCAGACAATCGACGTCACGCCGGCTTTAGCCAGATCGAGATCGTGCAACGGATGCGTCACGCAATCCGGATCCGCGGGAATGATGCGGGCTTCGGGCTCCTCCGGAAGATCGAGGCCATTGCGGGCCGCATAAGCGTCGGCCGCGTCCAGCAGCGACAGATAGTTCTCGTCGCCGCGCGCGATGTTCTCCGCCAGATCCGTTTCGAAAGTCGCCACGCCATGCTCGAACGATTTCGTCAATCCGACGAGCGTGATGCCCTGCTGCGCGAGACGCCGGAAGTCCACCGTATGGCCTCCGCGCGCGCCGCTCACCGCAATGGTGACGTGTTCCCTGCCGGGCTTCATGACTTCCGCGTCCCATTCGCCGAGCACGCCCAGCCACCAGCAGAAATCGCGGCCGCGATAGGCGCGCGGCGGGCGATCATGCGCGCCAACCGACAGATAGACGCGCTTGCCCGCGCGTTGCAACTCGTCGGCGATCTGCACGCCTGACGATCCCGCGCCCACCACCAACACGCCGCCCTCGGGCAATTGTGCGGGATTGCGGTAGTCGGCGGAATGAATCTGCGTGAGACTCGAATCCTGCGGCGCGATCGGCGGAATCACCGGGCGTTGAAAAGGGCCGGTGGCGACCACCACGCGATTGGCCTCGATCGTGCCCTCCGATGTTTCGATCGTGAAGCCCTGCCGTCCCGCATTGCGCACGACCTTCCTGACTTCTACGCCGGTGCGAATCGGTGCATCGAACTTCTTTGCATAGGCGACGAAATAGTCCGCGACCTGCTCTTTCGGCGCGAAACCGTTAGGGTCGACCTCCGCGAACTCGAGATTGGGAAACCGATCGTGCCATGCGGGGCCGTTGGCGACCAGCGAATCCCAACGTCCCGTGCGCCAGCGCTCGGCGATTCGATCGCGCTCCAGGACGAGGTGTGGCACGCCGAGCCTGCTCAGGTGTTCGCTCATGGCGATGCCGGCCTGGCCGGCACCGACCACGAGCGTATCGATTGACGTTGTTTCCACTGTCATGGCTGTGTCCTTCTGAATGGCGGAATGTTTCGATTCGGCTGCGGCCTCGCGGCCTTCAAGCGCTCGCAACCGTGGCGGACCCCAGTCGTGTTTTCCGATGGCGCGTACCGCCTTGGGCCGTTCGTGTCGGTGAAAATCTACGCGCCCCTCCCGAATCTGAAAAATATATTTAAAAAATGCATAGCATCGGATTTTCCTATGCATGTCTTTTTGGCCGCCGCACAATCCCATCATTGAAGGCCCTGAGATGGAGCGTTGTCGATGGAGAGCCACCCCCTGCGCTACTCGTTGCGCCAGTTGCGTTATTTCGTGGTCACGGCGGAGGCGCTGTCCTTCACCGCCGCCGCGAAGCGTCTGCATATTTCGCAGCCGTCCATCTCGACGGCGCTCGCGGACCTCGAAGTGTCGTTCGGTGTGCAACTGTTCATACGGCATCACGCAAGCGGACTCTCGCTCACGCAAGCGGGACGCGATCTGCTTGGGCAAGCGCGCAATCTGCTGAAGATTGCGGAAGAATTGCAGATGGCCGCGAAGGAAATGGACGGCGGCATGACGGGCGCCATCGCGCTCGGCTGCCTCGTTTCGCTCGCGCCGCCGCTCATGCCGAGGCTCATCAGCCGCTTCACGGCCGAGCACTCGGGCATTTCGTTCCGCACTGTCGAAGCGCATCAGGACGGCCTCCTGCGTGGCCTGCACGACGGTTCGCTCGACATCGCCCTCACCTATAGCCTCGACCTGACCGAGGACATCGCCTTCACGCCGCTGCTGTCGCTGCCGCCTTATGCGATTCTGCCGCGCACGCATCGCCTCGCGCGCGCCCGCAAGGTATCGCTCGCGGATCTCCTGCCCGAGCCATATGTAATGCTCGATCTGCCACACAGCCGCGAGTATTTCGCCGCGCTCTTCGATGCGGTGGGCAACCGCCCTGTGCCCGCGTACCGCTCGTCACAGCCTGAGGTCGTACGCGGCATGGTGGCCAACGGTCTCGGCTATAGCCTGCTCAATTTTCCGCTCAAATCGAATCGCACCGTGGACGGTGAAGAGTTCGTCATTAAACGTTTCAAAGACAACGTCAACGCCACGATGCTCGGCATTGCGCAGTCACGTACGATGAAACCGCGCCAGGTCGTGCATCGCTTCGCGTCGTTCTGCGAGACGTACATTCGGCGACTGCATCTCGACGATTGATCGGCAAAGCGCGCTTACACGCGTCGAACGGGCCGCCGCTGTATAGGTAAAAACTTTGCTTTGTATCTAAAAACAATATTTTGGCTTGCAATTTGGCTTGATAGATTTGTGTCCATGTTGAGCGCCACGCCACAAAGCCTCGTGCTGGTGCGCTCTTACCGTGATGAACCCAGGAGGACACCATGGCCCACCCGTCAGAGACGATTGCAGTGCAAGCGCTGGTCGACGAACTGCAGACGGGTTGCGAGCGGTCATTCGGCGATGCGCATGCAATGCCACCCGGTGTCTATACGTCGCCTGAATTCCTCGCGCTGGAAGAGCGCACGATCTTCCAGCGCGAATGGCAATGCGTGGGCCGCGCCAGTGCGCTCAAAGCGCCAGGCGATTACCTGACCACGCGTATCGGCGCACAACCGATCGTGATCTTGCGCGACGAACAGATGCAGCTCAAGGCGATGTCGAACGTGTGCCTGCATCGCATGTCGGTGCTGCTCGAAGGGCGCGGCAATGTGCGTCGCATCGTCTGCCCGTATCACGCGTGGAACTATTCCCTCGACGGCGCGCTGCAAGGTGCACCGCTCATGGACCGGCAAGCGGGCTTCTGCAAGGAAGCCTACAGGCTGCCCGCCGTGCGTTGCGAAGAATGGCAAGGCTGGCTCTACGTCACACTCGACCAGAACGCGCCGCCCGTCCATCTTCAACTCGCCAAACTGGGCGAGCTGGTTGGCGCATACGGCATGTCCGACTACATTGAAACCTTCTATGAAGAGCACGTGTGGGACACGAACTGGAAGATCCTCGCGGAAAACTTCATGGAGAGCTATCACCTGCCGATGCTGCATCGCGCGACGGTAGGCCCGCATTCGCGGCTCGACGAAATGGAATGCCCGCCGGGCTACCCGGCCTTCAACTATCACTGGATCACGAAGGAAGCGAGCTTGCCTATCGGCAATGCGCATCCGGATAACACACGTCTCACGGGACACTGGCGCAAGACCACGGCACTGCTCGCCATCTACCCGACGCATCTCGTCACGCTCACGCCGGGTTACTTCTGGTATCTCGTGCTGCAGCCTCAAGGCGTGGGGCGCGTGCATATCCGCTTTGGCGGCGGCCTTGCGCCCGAATTCATCGCCGATCCCGCGGCCAACGCGCACATGACGACGTTGAAGAAGCTGCTCGACGAAGTGAACGCCGAAGACAAACGCGGCGTGGAAGCCGTCTTTCGCGGCGTGCATGCGCCGCTCGCGAAACCCGGCCATCTGAGTCATCTCGAACGCCCGAACTACGATTTCGCGCGCTATCTTGCGAGCAAAGTCGCCACGGCGACACTCGGCGCGCACTGAACCCGCTTCACCGACAGGACGCAATCACGATGTCAAACCCTTCCTTCATTTCGTTCTCGGGCGTGAGCAAAACGTATGACGGCACGCAAAATGTCGTCGACGATTTGAACCTCGACGTGCGCAAGGGAGAATTCCTGTCGCTGCTCGGCCCGTCCGGCTCGGGCAAGACGACCACGCTCATGATGCTCGCGGGATTCGAATCGCCCACGCACGGCGAGATCCGCCTGGATGGCCGCAGGCTCGACGACAAGCCGCCGCATCAACGCGACATCGGCATGGTGTTTCAGAACTACGCGCTCTTTCCGCATCTGACGATTGCGGAGAACGTCGCGTTTCCGCTCTCCGTGCGGCACGTGAGCCGCGCTGAACAGAAAACGCGCGTGAAGCGCGCACTCGAAATGATCGAGCTGCCGCATCTGGCGAACCGGCGCCCCGTGCAACTCTCGGGCGGACAGCAGCAGCGCGTGGCGCTCGCGCGCGCGCTCGTGTTCGAGCCGAGCGTCGTGCTGATGGACGAACCACTCGGCGCGCTCGACAAACGCCTGCGCGAAACCATGCAATACGAAATCATGCGCCTGCATCGCGAGCTGTCGCTCACGATCGTCTATGTGACGCACGATCAGGCCGAAGCGCTGACCATGTCCGATCGCGTCGCCGTGTTCTCCGACGGCCGCATCCAGCAAGCCGCCACGCCGAGCGAACTCTACGAGAACGCGCAGAACGCGTTCGTCGCCAACTTCGTCGGCGAGAACAACGGGTTGAGCGGACGTGTCGTCAATGTGGGCGACGACTGGGCGACGCTCGCGCTGTCGGACGGCAGCGTGATTCGCGGCCGTTGCGAACCCGGCCTGCGCGCGGGCGACGAAGCGATGCTCGCGTTGCGCCCCGAGCGCGCGCATATCCCGAGCGCGGAAGGCCTGCACGTCGACGAAAACAGCAACGTGGTGCGTGCGCGCGTCGAGGAACTGGTGTATTGCGGCGATCACCATCGCGTCCACCTGAAGCTCGGTTCGCGCGATTCCCTCGTCGTGAAAGTGCCCAACACGCAGCGCCACGCGCTGCCTTCGCCCGGCAACGAGATCGACGTCGCCTGGCGCCACGACGACTGCAAGATTCTCGCGGCGGCCGCGCCACGCAGCGCGCCCACGCTCCACGTATCCACACCGCCGTCACCTTCCATCATCACTACAGCAGCCGCAGGAGCCAACTGAAATGCGCACTCTTCACAAAGCACAAAGCGCCGCACTCGCCGCACTCGCATTCGCCACCGTGACCGTCCAGGCCGCGGAGACGCTCTCCGTCGTGACCTTCGGCGGCGCATATGAAGCGGCCGCGAAAAAGGCCTATTTCGAACCGTTCACGCAGGCCACCGGCATCGGCTTTTCGACCGAATCGTACGACGGCGGTCTCGCCAAGCTCTCCGCCATGGAGCAGGCGAAGAACACCACGTGGGACCTGATCGACCTCGAAACGAACGACGCGATCACCGCCTGCGACGAAGGCCTCCTGCAGAAGTTCGACAAGAAGTCGCTCGGCAAAACGAGCGACTTCATTCCCGGCTCGATCAGCGATTGCGCGGTCGCGAGCATGGTCTGGTCCACGGTCTATGCGTACGATGCCAGCAAGCTGAAGACCGCCCCGACCACCGTCAACGACTTCTTCGATCTGCAGAAATTCCCCGGCAAGCGCGGCCTGCGCAAATCGCCAAAGGTAACGATGGAATGGGCGCTGATCGCCGACGGCGTCGATCCGAAGGATGTCTATAAAGTGCTCGGCACGCCCGCCGGCGTGGATCGCGCGTTCAAGAAACTCGACACGATCAAGAAGAGCATCGTGTGGTGGGAGTCGGGTGCGCAGGCGCCGCAGTTGCTCGCGGACGGCGCGGTCGTGATGACGCAGGCCTACAACGGCCGTATCGACGACGCAGCGAAGAAGGACAACAAGCCGTTCAAGGCCGTCTGGGACGCACAGGTCTACGACTTCGACTGGTGGGGCGTTCCGACAGGCGCGAAGCATGCCGACGCCGCTGCGAAATTCATCGTCTCCGCCTCGCAGCCGAAGGCGTATGCGGACCTGTCGAAGTACATCGCCTACGCGCCGCCGCGCAAGGACGCGATCGCGCTGGTCGACAAGCAGCGCCTCGCCGATCTGCCGACCTCGCCGCAGAACTTCAAGCGCGCGCTGCAGATCAACGCAGGCTTCTGGGCCGACAACGCGGACCAGATCAACAAGCGCTTCCAGGTCTGGCTGACGCAATAAACCCATCGTCCGACGAGAGCCCAACTTGACTACCAGCATGCCCGCCCCGGCCCGCGCCTCATCCCTGGGCTCTCCGACGAGAGCCGACGGCGGCGCTTCATTTCAGAAAGCGCGTCGTCGCGCATCGGTGCGGGCATTGCTGCTCGCGCTGCCGCTCATCGTGTTCCTCGTGTCGACGTTCATCGCGCCGATCGCGCTGCTGCTCGCGCGCAGCGTGCAGAACCATGAAATGTCCAGCAGCATGCCCGCCCTCACACGCGCGCTTGATGCGTGGGACGGCCGCGGCGTGCCGGACGAACATACCTTCGCCCTGCTCGCTGCGGGCCTCAAAGAAGCGCAGCAGAGCGGCCAACTCGGCACCGTCGCGCGCCGGCTGAACTTCGAGCAGGCCGAGTTCCGCAGCCTCCTGATGCGCACCGCGCGCCAACTTCCCGCCGATGCGCTGCCCGCGTGGAAACCGGCGCTCGTCGAACTCGACGAACGCTGGAATTCGCCGGAAACCTGGCGCCTGCTCAAGCGCGCCGCCGCGTCGCCGACGCCCGACTATCTGCTCGCCGCCGTCGACGCGCAAGTCACGCCGCAAGGATCGGTCGCGTTCGTGCCGGACAACGCCTCGATTTATCGGCAGGCCTTCTTGCGCACGATCTCGATCAGCGCCACGGTCACGCTGCTGTGCCTCGTGCTCGGCTATCCGGTGGCATGGCTGCTCGCGAACCTGCCCGCGAAAAGCAGCAACCGCCTGATGCTCTTCGTGATCGTGCCGTTCTGGACCTCGCTGCTCGTGCGCACCACCGCGTGGTACGTGCTGCTGCAGCCGGGCGGCGTCATCAACAGCCTGCTGACGGGTCTGGGTCTCGCCACGCATCCGCTGCCGCTCATCTTCAACCGCACCGGCGTGCTGATCGGCATGACGCACGTGCTGCTGCCCTACATGATTCTCGCGATCTATTCGGTGATGAAAAGCGTGTCGCCCGTCTACCTGCGCGCGGCGCAATCGCTCGGCGCGCATCCGTTCACCGCGTTCGTGCGGGTCTACATACCGCAGACGCTGCCAGGCGTGGGCGCCGGCTGCTTCCTCGTGTTCGTGCTCGCGCTCGGTTACTACATCACGCCCGCGCTGCTCGGCGGCGCAGGCGACGAGATGATCAGCCAGCTCATTGCGATCCAGACCAACACGCAGCTCAACTGGGGACTCGCCGGCGCACTCTCGGCCTATCTGGTGATTTTCACGGCGATCTTCTATTTCCTGTTCAACCGCATCGTCGGTATCGACCGCTTGCGCTTTGGTTAAGCCCGGTCGAACACGCGCACACGACGAAGGAACGACATGCAAGACAAACGCAACAAGGTGCTGACGGAACGCATCGCCACACGCTGGGTGCGAGTACACACGGCGCTCGTGCTTTTCTTTCTGATTGCGCCGATTCTCGCCATCATCCCGCTCTCATTCAATTCGGGTTCGTACTTCTCGTACCCGATGCAGGGCTTCTCGTTCCGCTGGTATGAGCAGGCGCTCACGAGCGCGGACTGGCAACGCTCGCTCCTGAACAGCATCGGCATCGGCGCGGCGTCTACGTTGATCGCCACGTGTCTCGGCACGCTCGCCGCGCTGGGTCTTTCGCGCGCGCAGTTTCCGCTGCGCTCGCTGATCATGCCGATCATCATTTCGCCGATGATCGTGCCGATCGTCGTGGTCGCGGCGGGCTTCTATCTGATCTTCGCGCCGCTCGGCCTCGTCAACTCGTATCCCGGCGTGGTGCTGGCGCACGCGGCGCTCGGCACGCCATTCGTCGTGATCACCGTGACCGCATCGCTGCTGTCGTTCGATCAGAGTTTGTTGCGCGCCGCTTCCGGGCTCGGCGCGGCGCCCTGGGTCACGTTCCGGCGCGTCACGCTGCCGCTCATCATGCCGGCGGTCGCAACCGGCAGCGTGTTCGCCTTCGCGACCTCGTTCGATGAAGTGATCGTGATTCTGTTCATTGGCGGCCCGGATCAAACCACCGTACCGCGACAGATGTGGAGCGGCATTCGCGACTCGATCGACCCCTCGATTCTCGCCGTCGCGACGATGCTGATCGTATTCGCCGTGCTGCTCTTCGCGAGCATCAACTGGCTGCGCGGGCGCGCGGCCGCCGCCAGCAGCGCGCTCACCTGATGCGCGCTCACGCTTCCATCACGTGTTCGATACGGCGATCCGGCACCAGCCACCACGCGGCGGCGAGCGTATAAAGCGCCGCCGAACCCCACGGCACGACGAACGCCAGCGCGATACCCGTGAGATAGATCACGACCGAAACCTTGCCCTTGAAGTCATTGCCGATCGCTTTCGCGAGAGTCGAATCCTCGCCGTGCTCGCGAATCAGCACCCGCATGAGGATGAAATAGGCGATCGCCGACATGAACAGCACCACGCCGTACATCGCGGTCGGCCAGGAGGCGAGATGGTTTTCGCCGACCCAGTGCGTGACGGCCGGCAGCAGCGACAGCCAGAACAGCAGATGGAGGTTCGCCCACAGCACCGCGCCGTTGACCTTCTGCACGGCATGGAACATGTGATGATGATTGTTCCAGTAGATGCCCACGTAGATGAAACTCAGCACATATGCGCAGAACACGGGGAGCACCGGGCGCAGCGCCGCGAGATCGAAGCCTTCCGGCACCTTCAACTCGAGCACCATGATCGTGATGATGATGGCGATCACGCCATCGCTGAAGGCTTCGACACGTCCTTTGCCCATGGATTGGATTCCTGATGATGGTGTTGAATGCGGTTGCGCGCCAAGGCGGCCCGCACTCCGCGGGCGACCCGCGCCGCTGCCGATTATCCGCGAAGCCGTAACGATTTGTCGATCCGGCCGGGTTCGACCCGCGTGCCGTGTTCAGCGCGAAGCGTCGTCCGGGTAGTAGACGGCGAGCCACACGCTGGGCTCCCGGTCGCTTGTCCATGCCACCCGATGCCGGCAATGCGCTTCGATCAGCACGTGATCGCCGGGCTTCATCGAAAGCGGCTCGGCCTCGCCTTCGAATTCGAGCGTGGCCGCGCCGCTCAGCAGCACGACAAACTCGGCGCGAGGACTGTCGTACCAGAAGCCCGGCGGGCTGGCGTGCCCCATCGAGACGATCCGCTCGATGCTCACGCCACCCTGCTCCACCAGGGCGTCGACCTGCTCGCCCTCGCTCCCGCCCGCCGACGCGCCGGGGTCGAACAGATTGCCGCTCCGCATCACACGCTTCATCGTGGCTGCTCCGCTTGTGCGTACCGCTCACTTCATGGGCTTGAGCCCGTCGAGCAAGGTCGGCACCAGTTCGCTGATGGTCGGATGAATATGCATGGCGTACTGCAAAGTCGGATACGGCGCGCCCGCCGTCATGATGTCGATGAAGGTATGAATCGCCTCGTCGCCTTCAATGCCGTGAATGGCCGCCCCGAGAATCTGCTTGCTCTGCGCGTCGACCATCACCTTCATGAAGCCATCGGTCTCGCCGCGTTCGCGCGCACGGCCCACGCGCGACATCGGCATGGTGGCGATCAGCGCATCGCGGCCCGCTTTGCGCACCTCGGCCTCCGAAGCGCCGACACGCGCAAGCGGCGGATCGACGAACACGGCATACGCCATGATGCGTGCGTCCACGGTGCGCGCGCCGCCGTCGAGCAGGTTGGCCGCGACGATCTGAAAGTCGTCGTAGGAAGTGTGGGTAAAAGCGCCACGCCCGTTGACGTCGCCGATCGCCCACACGCCCGGCACGTTGGTGCGCAACTGGCCGTCCACGGGAATCGTGCCGTGCTTGTCCGTCGTGATGCCGGCGGCCGCGAGGCCGAGGTCGTCGGTATTCGGCTCACGGCCGGTGGCGAACAGCAGATGCGACGCTTCGAGCGCCGGAATGTTCTGCTCGAAGCCGATACACACTTCGTTCGGGTGATGCGGATGCGGCTCGACTCGCGAAGGCTGCACGCCGAAGTGAAACTCGACACCCTCGCGGGCGAGCACCTTCTGCACGGATTCGGCGAAGTCGGCGTCCTCGCGGGTGAGCACGCGTTCGCCGCGCACCAGCACGGTCACGCGGCTGCCAAAGCGGCGAAAGATCTGCGCGAATTCGAGCGCGATATAGCTCGCGCCGACAATCACCAGATGACCCGGCAATTCCGTCAGTTCGAGCAGATTGGAGTTCGTGTAGTACGGAATCCGCTCGAGACCGTGGAGCGGCGGCACGACGGCGCGCGTGCCTGTGTTGATGAAGATTTCGTCGGCGCTGAGCTCGTCGAGCAGCTTGCCGTCCGGTCCGCTAACCGAAAGCGCATGAGGTCCGGTAAAGCGCGCATGGCCTTTGAACACGCCCACGTTCTTCGCGCCGCGCAGCCATTTCTCGACGCCGTCGCGCGACTGCCCGATGATCCTGTCCTTGCGCGCCTTGACGGCCGCCAGATCGACGCTGACCGCCCCGCTCAGTTGCACGCCGAGTTCCGCGCAATGGCGCGCGACATGCGCCGCGCGAGCACTGGCGACGTAGGATTTGGTCGGGGTGCAGCCGACGTTCACGCACGTGCCGCCAAAGGCCCCGCGCTCGATGACCGCGGTTTTACGGCCGCTTTGACCGAGACGCACGGCAAGCGGCGCGCCGCCTTGTCCCGTACCGATCACGACTGCATCGAAGTGCTGTGACATGGCAACTCTCCGGAAGCTGGGATGCATGTCGTAGCATCTTACCCTCAGCCTCTCGAATCGCCATGCTGCGTTGCCGGTTGCCGGTGGTTGCTGATCACCGACTAATTGTCATTCGAATGCCAACTGTTCCGGATTATTGCTTCTCACCGTCCGCAAAGCCGCGAGGCTTAATCGTGGCAATGCACGGCGCAGATCAATTCACGCGAGCGTTGCAGCGCGGCCTGCGCGCCGCGCGACGCCACGACCCAGCCGACCTGGCCCAGGTTGAAATCCTGCGACACCATCACCTGCATGAGGGCGACCATCGGCAATAGCACCGACGGCCGGTAAAGCTGGTTCCTGATCAAAGCTGGCATGACAACTCCCGTCGAGCGGCGCCGCTTCGGCTTCGCTCTATTCACGTTTCGATGGGAGGATTGTAGGGAGGTGGCCCTCGCGGATAAATACCGCTAACGCGAAGGCACTTGTTTGTCAAACCGAACAATCGAATCCGGCCCCACGCGCCCGCGCACGACGAAATCCCGCGCAGCCAAGCCTGGCAAGGCGCACAGGCTTGCGCGCGTAAGCGCCGGCGCGCTCAGGACGCGTCGACCAGACCGATCTGCGCGTCCCACAAACTACGCGCATACGCACTGGCCCCGACCGGGCGGCTGTAAAAATAGCCCTGCTGCTTGTCGCAATGGATCGCGCGCAGGAACGCCGCCTGTTCGGCGGTTTCCACCCCTTCGGCGGTAACGTTCATGCCGAGCGAGTGCGCCATCGCCACCACGGCCTGCGTAATCGCAATCGAATCGCGATGATCCGGCAAGCCGGCGACGAACGAGCGGTCGATCTTCAGGTTATGCAGCGGAAAGCGTTTCAGATAAGACAGCGACGAATAACCTGTGCCGAAATCGTCGACGGAAATGCGCACGCCCATGTCGTTCAGCGTGCTCAGCATGGGCAACACGGTTTCGCTGTCGCTCATTAGCAGCCGTTCGGTGATTTCCAGTTCCAGCGCCGACGGCTCGAGCCCGGATTGCATCAGGCAGCGCTGGATGCGCTCCACCAGGCCGTCGTTGAACTGCCGGGGCGACAGGTTCACCGCGACGATCAGTTCCGGCGCCAGCGTGCGCCGCCATTGCGCCACCTGCTCGCAGGCCCGCGCCAGCACGAAGTTGCCGATCTCGCCGATCAGGCCCGCATCTTCGGCGACGGGGATGAATTCCCCCGGCGACACGTTGCCCAGTTCGCTGTTGTACCAGCGCAGCAGCGCTTCCGCGCCGATCGTGCGGCCGTCGCGGCTGTCGACGATCGGCTGGTACACGAGGCTCAGTTCGTTGGAAGCGAGCGCGCGCCGCAGCGATTGCTCGATCGTGAAGCGCCGTTGCAACTGCTGATTCAGCTCGGCGGTGAAGAACTGGAAGTTGTTGCGGCCGCGCTGTTTGGCGTGATACATGGCCGAATCGGCGTTGCGCATCAGCGTGGCCACATCCTGGCCGTCCTCGGGAAAGCGGCTGATGCCGATCGACGCGCCCAGGTAGTACTCGTTGTCCGCCACCGCGAACGGCTCCGCGATCATGTCGAGGATGCGCCGCGCGAGGCCGATCAGCTGCCCGGTGTTCTCATACGCGCTGACCACGATCACGAATTCGTCGCCGCCCACCCGCGCGAGCGTGTCCTCCGGCGAGATACACGCCGAGAGCCGTTGCGCCACGCTGCAAAGCAGGGAGTCGCCAGCCTCGTGACCCGCGGTGTCGTTGACCTTCTTGAAGCCGTCCAGGTCGACGAACAGCACGGCGACGCTCGCCAGTTCGCCGACGCCGGACGCGGTGTCGAGCGAGAACAGATCGCGCAGCCGCTCGGTGAGGTACGCGCGGTTGTAGAGGCCGGTGAGCGAATCGCGGGTAGCGAGGAATTTGAGTTGCCGTTGCGCTTCGCGCACGGGTCCGATGTCCGTAAACGAGATCAGCACCGAGCTGGGCTCGGTATCGCCCGGCTTGATGATCGGCACCACGTTCTCGGTGATCCAGACGATGTCGCCGCCAATCAGCTCCACGCCGATCGTGACACCCAGCACGGGTTTGCCGGTGGCGAGCACCTGAGCGGTCGGGCGCGCGGCCTCGGTGACGAGCGAGCCGTCCTCGTGATACGCGCGCACCATCACCGACTGAATACTGCGGCCGACGAGCTCCGGCGTTGCGCGCAAGATCCGCTGCGCGCTCGGGTTGCAGGCCAACACCACGCCCGCGCGCGACTGCACGACGATCCCTTCGATCAGGTGATGGACCACCAGACGGTGATGCTCCTCGCTGTGCGCGAGCCGCTGCGCCATGGCGTCCTGATGCACGGCCAGACCAACGCTGCGGCCGATGTCGCGCAGCATCGCTTCTTCTTCGGCACTGGGGCGGCGCGACGTGCGGTAATACACCGCGAATGCGCCGAGCACCACGCCGGAATCGTTCTCAAAGTGCACCGACCAGCAGGACCGCAGGCCGATCGGCAACGCGAGGTGCCGGTAGTCGGCCCACAGCGGATCGGTTTCGATATCGTCGACGGCGACGAGACGCCGCTCGAACATCGCAGTCCCGCATGAGCCCACCTGTGGCCCGATCATCACGCCGTCGATGGCCGCGCTGTAGTGCCTGGGCAGCGAAGGCGCGCCGCCGACCCTGGCGTGCACGCCGTCGGCGTCGAGCAACAGGATCGAACAGGACGCACCTTCCCCCAGCAGCGCTTCCGCGCGGCGGCATACTTCGTCGAGCAATTCCGGCAGCGGTGTGTTCTGCGTAATCAATCGCAACACCGTGCGCTCGGACGCGAGCACGCCTTCGGCCAGATTCGCACAGTAGCGAATGCCTTCAGGCGCGGCTCCCGTCTTGTTTTCTGATGTCGCTTCGCAAGTCATTTGTGCGCCCCCTAACCCGACATCGGCAGTTTAGTGTACGCGGCACACCGGGGTTTACGCGAGGGTCGCGAATTTTATTCTTCGCGCATCGCGCAATGCCCGCTTGATCTCGACTGTCAATCACCGGATCAAACGGTTCAGTTGCCGGGACGAGATGACGGCATTCTGTTCGGGTTCCGCAGGCGGGGTTCCGACACTGCTTGGCGGAACGCCGGAACCCGAATCAAGCATTAGCCTGTCGCGACGGCTTTTTTGGTGACTTTTTGATATTTGTCGGCCGCGTGGTTGCGATCAGCCGTGCTGGTCCGGTGGGCGGCCCCCGCCGCCGCCCTTTTCTCCGCCGCCGTTTCCGCCGCCATGCCCACCGTTTCCGCCGCCCGGCGGCCGACCGCCACCACCTCCGCCACCTTGAGGCGGATGGCCGCCCGCGTTCCCCGGCGGCGGACCGCCCTGCGGCCTTCCCCCGTCATGCCCGGACGGCGGTCCACCCTGCGGCCTTCCCCCGTCGTGTCCCGGCGGCGATCCACCCTGCGGCCTTCCCCCGTCATGCCCCGACGACGGGCCGCCCTGCGGCCTTCCTCCGTCGTGTCCCGGCGGCGGTCCACCCTGCGGCCTGCCACCTCCGTGCCCCGGCGGCGGACCGCCCGGTGGACGACCTCCGGGTGGCCGTCCGGCGTCAGGACGCGGCGGAGGCGGCGGCGGATGATGCGCCCAGCGCGATTGCTGGCCGTACCAAGGTCGTCCGCGATAGTAATCGCCCCAATACGTGCCAATCGAGAACGTCACGATGGGCAGGCCGATCACCGTACCGTAGTTCATCACAGGCACATTGGCGCCCTGATACGGATAGCTGAGCCGCCCCGCATAGACCCAGCCGCGCAGATTGGGCGCGGCGATATCACACCATTCATAGTTACTGATACACCCCATCACGCTCACCGGCACACCGCCCGGCAGTTGCGTCACGACCGGGTAGTCGGAGGCCGGGCCCGCGCGCACGTTGACCGTGCCATTCGTGTACGCCTGCGACTGTGCGCACGCCACGGCGGGCAATGCCAGCACGCCGGCCGCCGCATAAAGACATCGAACGAGGTGTTGTTTCATTCTTTCTCCCGATTCAGCGTCCGCGGTCCGCCGCCGGCACGCCTCTGCTGATGCGTTATGAATATTGTTTCTTCTTGCACAACTCATCGCGTTGCCGCGCGATGCCAGCTACCTGTAAGGACGTTGCACGGCGCGTGCCTGAAAGCGTTCAGTCGATCCTCAATCGATTCTTGCGGCGTCTTCGCCTGGCAAGATTTGGTAACCACCCGGTCGAAGTCACGCGTTTTTCCGGCGTCCATGTTTCGGCAATCCGACCGATCATCGCTTCCATGAAAAAGCCATGCACTGCCGGGACTGCGATGAACCTCCTCCGTCCGCTTCTGATCGCCGCGCTCATGCTCACGCATCCGCTCGCCCATGCCGCGAGCTTCGACTGCAATAAGGGGCGCTCGCTGACCGAGAAGATGATTTGCCACGACCCCGCGCTCTCGAAGCTCGACGACACCCTCGGGCAACTGTACTGGAAAGCCCGGCGGCGAGTCGCCAACCGGCGCGCCTTTCTCACCGACAGCGACAGTAAGTGGGCATGGCGGGAAGCAAATTGCCGTGACTCGGCGTGTCTGGGGACGTGGTACGCAACGCGCATCGAAGAACTGCAGCAGCTGATAGAAAGCCTGCAAGCGGGGACGCCGCAGCCGTTTGCCTCACCGGCCGAACCGGACTCGCGCAGCAGGCCGGTCGTGGCTCCTGAGCAGTCCACCGGCATGGCGATGCTTCAGTGCACGGCGGCGAATCCGGGGATCGTAGTGAACGAGCAGTGCTCAGCCGTGCTCACGGAGAACGGCAGTCAATGGAAACACAAGCCGCATGACGGCGGCTGGTTTTGCGGCGTGGCCACACTGGCGCCGGCGGAACTGCAGGCGGACGCCGCGAACTAGGAAGGCTGTTGCGCATACCTGCCGCGCCAACGCGGCGATACAGGCGCGCGCTTACGCGAGCAGGCGAGATGGCGAGCAGGAAGGCGAGCACCGAGGTGCGCGCTATGCGTGGACACGCCGCCAGCGACAAGGCAAGACGCCCTTCTCCCGGAACCGCGAAAAGCGCCGCTCGGGAGAAGGGAAAAAGCCAGGAAGGAAGAAACCGCCGCTACCGACCGCTCCAGAATCTGCGCTGAACTTCCATCACCTCGGCTTCCACCTCGGGGATCGGCCCGATCACCTCCACCGGTTTCTGGCAATGATCGAAGACATACCGGCAATCCACGCTCATGGTGGGATTCTCGGCGTGATCGCCGGTCGCTTCCAGCAAGCGCTTTTCGGTCATGCCGAACACGACCCGGCCGATGTTGGCCCAATACATCGTCCCGGCGCACATGCAGCACGGTTCGACCGATGTGTACAGCGTGCAACTCCACAAATACTCCGGCGTGAAGTTCAACGCGGCCACGCGCGCGAGCACCGACTCGGCGTGATTCACCGTATCGACGTTGCCCTGCTCCATCAGCACCGTCTCCTGGTCCGGGCCGACCAGCACCGCGCCGAACGGATGGTGCCCTAGCAGCGTCGCCCGTTCGGCCACCCGGCTCGAATGCTGCAGATGCCGCACGATCTGCTCGTGCGTGGGCGTCAAACCCTGCGGCGGATAGTTCGAGGCCGCAGCGGCGGCCCCGCTCGAGACGGTCAGACTCACGGGCGATCTCCTTGAATAATAGTTAGATTTGCGAAGCAAATTATTACTTCGGCAGCGTACCGTCCACGCCCTCTACGAACCAGTTCAAACGCAGCAGTTCCGGATCGCTCAGCGACTTGCCGGCGGCCACCTTCACCGCGCCGGACTGATCCATGATCGGTCCGGCAAACGGATTGAACTTGCCGGAGATGATGTCGTCGCGCTTCTGGCTCAAGGCTTTCTGCGCGGTCGGCGACACGGCTTCAGTGTTGATGTCGGCGAGATCGATCGCCTTCTCTTTCAGCCCCCACCACACCGGCGAGTTGTTCCATGTGCCCGACATCACCTGCTCCACCAGATGCGTGTAGTACACGCCCCAGTTGCTCACGCACGCACCCAGTTGCGCATTCGGCCCGAACTTCTTCATATTCGAGTCCCAGCCGAACGCATGCACCTTCTTCTGCTCGGCGGTCTGCATCGTCGCCGTCGAATCGGTGTTCTGGATCAGCACGTCGGCGCCCTGGCCGATCAGCGTTTCGGCGGCCTGCTTTTCGCGGCCCGGATCGAACCAGCTATTGATCCACACCACTTTCACGCGCGCCTTTGGATTGACCGAACGCGCACCCATCGTGAATGCATTGATGTTGCGCACCACTTCAGGCACCGGCACCGAGCCGACAAAACCGAGCGTGTTCGACTTGGTCGTATAGCCCGCGACGAGGCCGGCCAGGTATGCGCTTTGATAGGTGCGTACGTCGTAGGTGGCGAAGTTGGCCGCCTTCTTGTAGCCGGTCGCATGCTCGAACACGGTGTCCGGGAAGTCCTTGGCCACTTTCAGTTCGAAATCCTGGAAGCCGAAACTCGAGCCCACCACGATCTTGTTGCCCTTCGACGCCAGGTCGCGGAACACGCGCTCCGAATCCGCCGACTCCGGCACGTTTTCCACGCGCGTCACTTTGACCTTGTCGCCGAACTTCGCCTCGACTTCCTTCACGCCCTGCTCGTGAGCGTAGGTCCAGCCCGCGTCGCCCGGATTGCCGAGATAGACGAAGGCGATGCCGATCGGCTGCGTGGTGGCGGCGGCCGCCCCGGCGGCGCTGAATGCCAGCGTCGCGCCAAGCGTTGCCGCGAGTACGGTTCGGACGGTTTTGATGCGCAGTGAATGATGCAGCGCTCGCGCCAGCGTTGTTTTCATGAATTCTCCGAAGATGGTTGAAGGTGCCTGCCCCAGCGCTCGGGATAACCCGGGCAAGGCTCCAGCATAGGGGGCCATATTCGAAGGTCAATTTCAGCGGCAAAATTATTATTCGTTATCCCGCCCATAACGAAACCCGTATTTTGGTGACCGGACGACGCCTCAGTGAAGTTTCGGCGGCGGGTCCGGCTGAACTTCATCGGGAGCCTCGCCGTCGCCGAACAACTCGCCGCACAGCGTTTCGCCGAGTTCGCTCAGGCGCGCCGTGCCGGTGCCTTCCTCGCTGAAGGTGGTGAGCACCAGACCACCGTCGACGAGCGCCGTTAAATGCCGCCGCAGGCCGCTCATCGGCACGCCGGCCTGCTTCGACAGTTTGGCGAGCGACCACACGCCGCCCGGCGTTTCCCGATGCGCTCGCCAGAGTTGCATCAGCACGGCGGCGAGCACCGGATCGAGTTCGTCGTCTTCCATGGTGAGTCTCCTTGTCCTTACGCCATCTGCGTGACCAGTTCGCCGAGCGTCTTCAACGCCGCTTCGGTCTGCGCCGTCCACGGATAGCTGTAGTTGAGCCGGATAAAGTGGCGAAAATCGTTGCGCGTCGAAAACATCGTGCCAGGCCCAACGGTGATGCCGCGCGCGAGCGCCGCCTGGTAAAGCCGCATCGAATCGACGCTGTCCGGCAACTCGACCCACAGCACATAGCCGCCTTGCGGCGTCGACATGCGCGTGCCCGCCGGAAAAAACCGCTGCACCATCGCCATCATGATGCTCGCCTGCTGCCGGTAGACCTTGCGCACGTGCCGCAAGTGGCGGTCGTAGCCGTCCTGCCGCAAATAGTCGGCGACCGCGACTTGCGGCACCGACGGCGTGGTCAGCGTGTTGAGAAACTTCAGCTTCTCGACCTGCGCGCGATAGCGTCCCGGCAGCGCCCAGCCGATCCGGTACGACGCGGTCAGACTCTTCGAAAACGACGCGCAATGCAACACCAGCCCTTTGGTGTCGAAGTTCTTCAAGGTCGACGGCCGCGTCTCGCCGAAGTACAGCTCCTGATAGACGTCGTTCTCGATCACGGGAATCTCGTGCGCGGCGAGCAGTTCCACCAGTTGCCGCTTGCGCGTATCGGGCATGCGGAAGCCGAGCGGATTCTGGAAGTTCGGCATCACCATGCACGCTGCGACTTTCTGCTCGGCGATCACCTGCGCGAGCGCCGCGATGTCGATGCCATGAACCGGATGCGTCGTCACCTCGATCGCGCGCATGCCCAGCCGCTCGATGGCGTGCAGCATCGCGTAATAGGTGGGCGACTCGACCGCGACGGTGTCGCCCGGTTTCGCGACCGCCTGCAGACTCAGGTTGATCGCTTCGGTCGCGCCGAGCGTGATGATGATCTCGCCGGGATCGACCGGCACGCCGTTTTCGGCGTAGCGCCGGGCGATCTGCCGGATCAGTTCCGGATTGCCGGGCGGCAGGTCGTCGATCAGATTCCAGCTCGCCTGGCGTCGCGCGATCGCGTTCGCATACTGGTTGATGCGCCGCCACGGGAACAGCGACGGATCCGGATACGGCGAGCCGAACGGCACGGCCTCGTGCGCGCGGATGCTGCGCAAGGTCGACAGCACGAGGCGGCTCACGTCCACGGTCGCCGCGACCGGCGGTGTCTGTGGCGCTTGCGGCGGCCGCGGGCGGCCGGGCTGCGGCGCGTCGAGCGCCGCCGACAGCGCCGCGGCGTCGCGCACGAAATAGCCCGACTGCGGGCGCGTCTCGACAATCCCCCGGTTTTCCAGCAACGCGTAAGCGTGCAACACCGTCTTGATGCTGACGCCGTGTTGCTGGCTCGCCTGCCGCACGGAGAGAATCCGCTCGCCGGCCGCGAATACGCCGCGGCGCACGGCTTCCGTGATTTCGTCGGCGAGTTTTTCGTACAGATTCAAGGGCCTGGATCGAGCAAAAACATGGGTGGGAGCGTCAGTCTATGACAAAAACCCGCCAACTGTATCCCTCACCTTTCCAAATTTCTGTATGCTGCGCACTTTTTGGAACACAGTAGGCTTGCACCTATCAGCCTCTCCAGGCGCGTTCAGGCCCGACACCGCGGCACCCTCATGAAGAAACCCGAAGCTCGCATCGAACCGTACACGCACCCCGCCGCCGGCTGGGGCGCCCTCCAGTACGTCGCCATCAATCTCATCAAGGAAAAGGTGACGGGCGGCGACTACCGCATGCTGCTCAAGCAGAATCAGCCGAACGGCTTCGACTGCCCGGGCTGCGCGTGGCCGGATCGCGAGCACGCGTCCACCTTCGAGTTCTGCGAAAACGGCGTGAAAGCCGTGGCCGCGGAAGCGACCAGCAAACGCGTGACGCCCGCATTCTTCGAGCAGCACACGGTCACCGAACTGATGGCGCAATCGGACTTCGAACTCGAACAGCACGGTCGCCTGACCGACCCGCTCGTCTACGACGCGCTGCGCGACCGTTATGTGCCGATCGGCTGGGACGAGGCGTTCGAGCTGATCGCCGCGCACCTGAAGCGGCTAGACGATCCGGACCGCGCCGCCTTCTACACCTCGGGACGCGCGAGCAACGAAGCCGCGTTCCTCTACCAGCTGTTCGTGCGCATGTACGGCACCAACAACTTCCCCGACTGCTCGAACATGTGCCACGAGGCGACCAGCCGCGGCTTGCCGCATACGGTCGGCATCGGTAAGGGCACGGTCACGCTCGACGACTTCGAACACGCAGATACGCTGCTGATCTTCGGCCAGAATCCGGCCACCAACCATCCGCGGATGCTTGGCGAGCTGCGCGAGTGCGCCAAACGCGGCGCAACCATCGTGTCGATCAATCCGCTCAAGGAGCGCGGCCTCGAACGCTTTGCGAGCCCGCAGCATCCGGTCGAAATGCTGACGATGGGCAGCACGAAGATCAGCTCCGTGTTCATTCGCCCGAAAGTCGGCGGCGACTTCGCGCTGATCAAGGGCGTCGCCAAGCGCGTGATCGAACTCGACGACGAAGCATTGATCTCGGGTCTCGACCGCGTGCTCGACATCGCCTTTATCGCCGGGCATACCGTGGGTTTCGACGCGTTCGCCGACGACCTGCGCGCCGAAAGCTGGGACACCATCGTCGCCGAAGCAGGCGTGCCGTTCGAGGACGTGCTGAAGCTCGCCGACATCTACGTGAAGGGACGCGCCGTGATTTCGACGTGGGGCATGGGCCTCACGCAGCACAAGAACTCGGTGCCGACGGTGCAGATCCTGTCGAACCTGATGATGATGCGCGGCAATATCGGCCGACGCGGCGCGGGCCTGTGCCCGGTGCGTGGGCACTCGAACGTGCAAGGCGACCGCACGGTCGGCATCGAGGAACGGCCGACGCAGGCGTTCCTCGACCGGCTCGGCGAAGTCTACGATTTCGAGCCGCCGCGCGAGCACGGACTCGACGTCGTCAACACCATTCAGGCGATGCTCGACGGCAAGGTGAAAGTATTCATTGGACTCGGCGGCAATTTCTCGATTGCGACGCCGGACACACCGCGCACGTGGGACGCCATGCGTTCGTGCGATCTCACCGTGCACATCACCACCAAGCTGAACCGCAGCCACCTCGTGCATGGCCGCGACGCGCTGATTCTGCCGACGCTCGGGCGCACCGAGATCGACTTGCAGAACGGTGTCGCGCAAGGCGTGAGCGTCGAGGACTCGATGAGCATGGTGCATATCTCGTACGGCATGAACAAACCGGCTTCGGAGAATCTGTTGTCGGAGATCGCGATCGTCGCGCGCATGGCGCATGCGACGCTCGGCAGCGCGAAAGTGGATTGGCTCGCGCAGGCAGCGGACTATTCGCTGATTCGCGACGGCATCGCCAAAGTGATCGAGGGATTCACGGACTACAACGAGCGGCTGAAGAACCCTGGCGGCTTTCATCTCGGCGTGGCCTCACGCGAGCGGATCTGGAAAACGCCGAGCGGCAAGGCGCAGTTCCTCGTGCATGCGATCGACACGGCGACGCCGATTCATCAGGCGCGCAAGCAACATGGCGAGCGGCTGATGACGTTGATGACGACGCGCTCGCACGATCAGTACAACACGACGATTTACGGCCTCGACGACCGTTATCGCGGTGTGTATGGTCAGCGTCGCGTGCTGTTCGCGAACAGGGACGATCTCGCGATGCTGGAGTTCGAGGCGGGGCAACGCGTGGATATCACGAGCGTGTGGGCCGATGGGATCGAACGTCACGCGGACGGTTTTCTGCTCGTCGAGTACGACATTCCGCGCGGCTGTCTCGGCGCCTATTATCCGGAGACGAATCCGCTGGTGCCGCTCTCGTCGGTCGCCGACGGCGCGGGAACGCCGACGTCGAAATCGATTCCGGTGTTGTTGACGGCTTCCGCGGCTGGCGCGATTGCGACTTGATGCACGAGACCTGACGCTGGATCGTCAGGTCTGCTTTTTCGCCAGTTCCCGATGCGTCAGGTAGAGACGCAAGTCGAATTCGATCTGGTGGTAACCCGGCTGCATGAACTCGCACAGGCGGTAAAACGCCTTGTTGTGATCGCTTTCCTTCAGATGAGCGAGTTCGTGCACCACGATCATTTTCAGAAATTCCGGCGCGGCAGATTTGAACAGCGACGCGATGCGGATTTCCTTCTTCGCCTTCAGCTTGCCGCCTTGCACGCGGGAAATGCTCGTATGCAGACCCAGCGCGTGGCGCACCACGTCGAGTTTGCTGTCGTACGTGACCTTGTCGATCTGCTCCGCGCTGCGCAGGTGCTCGCGTTTCAGGTCCGCGCAATACGCGTAAAGCGCCCGGTCCGTTTGGACCTCGTGCGTGTTGGGGTAGCGCGCGACGAGGTACGCGCCGAGTTGGTCTTCGGCTATCAGCTGTTTGACCTTCTCCTGGAGCGCGGCTGGGTAGCCGGTGAGGTATTTCAGGTGGGACATGCTTCGGCTCGGCGCTCGGTCAACCGGCGCGGCGATTGTCTTCGCAATCGTCCCAATAGCGCAGCGGGTCGCGATGATCGGGGTATTGCGTGTCCAGCCAGTCGGAGAGAATCTTCCACTGCGGATGGTTCGGACCGCTTCTCGTGTCCCAGAACGATTCCTTCAACACAGCGTTGTTTCGGCCGCGGTCCCGCACGACGATCCGGCAGTGATCGTTCGACTCATGGAATTCCGCCTTCAGGTAGTAGCGCGGGAGTATCTGCAGCATCGCGCCTTCCACGATCCGGCCCTGCGCACGAACCACACCCGCGCATTCGATTCGCAGAACACCGTCCACCGATTTGTCCGCGCGCCAGCCGACCGGCAGGCGCACCACGCATTCGTCCTTGCCGACCTTGATCCAGTCCATCCGCCAGATGCGGGCGAGCGCATCGCGCATGGCTGCCGCATCTTCGTAACCGGGCGGCAGTTCGAACTGGGCCGGCAGCACGACGAGTGCATCGCCAGCCGGCGTTGTGCCGGCCGGCTTTTGAAATGGATCGTCGTCGAAGGGATTCGAGGGGCGGCTGGCCCTGGTGTTGCTGGCGCTCGGCAAATCCCCGAAAAGGCTTTCGGCTGCGCGGCGTGCGCGCTTCGATTTTTCGTTGCCCATCGATTTCTCCGTTGGAGTTGGGTTGCCTTGGTGTGACACGCAGGTTGACTACGTCATAGCATCGCACGTCGTCGAACACGTGGGCGAGCGGCTGCGCATTTCAGATACGGCGGGAAGGAAAGGCGTCTGATCCGGTTGCGCGCAGGTTGAACCGGGTTCGGCTGAAAGCGCGCAAGTCCTTGGCGGGACGATTGGTGCCGGGGACCGGACTTGAACCGGCAAGCTGTGAAGCGGCGGATTTTAAGTCCGCTATGTTTACCAATTTCATCACCCCGGCAGGGGTCAGAACGCATGTGGACGCGAATTCTACCATTTCGCGGCAGGCGTACCAAACCGCCGCGGCACCCGCCCCGTACCGCGATTTTCAGGCGCGGCACAACCCAAAAACCGAATTCATCCGGGGGTCACAAACGTTGCCGATAATCCGCTCACGGAAACTCACGAAAACGTTTACGACCCGAGCGGAAACCCATGACTCCGACGATCAAAGATGTCGCTGCCCACGCCGGTTTCTCCATCGCCACGGTATCGCGCGCGATCAACGCGCCGCATACCGTCAACCCGGTCACGCTCGACAAAGTGCGCCAGTCCATCGACGCGCTGAACTTCCGCCCCAGCCCGCTTGGCCGCCAATTGCGCGGCGAACGCACGCGCCTGATCGGCGTGATCCTGCCGACGCTCGCCAATCCCGTATTCGCCGAGTGCCTGCAAGGTATCGACGAACTCGCCTCGGCGCAAGGCTACCGGCTCATGCTGATGACCACGCAGTACGACGCCGACCGTGAACGCCACGCTATCGAGACGCTCCGCGAACACCGCGTGGAAGGACTGATCCTGACCGTCGCCGATGCCGACACGCACCCGCTGCTCGACGAACTCGACCGCGCGGGCCTGCTCTACGTGCTGATGCATAACGACACGGTACGCCGTCCGTCGGTCGCCGTCGACAACCGTCTCGCGGCCTACGACGGCGTGCGCATGCTGATCGCTCACGGCCATCGCCGTATTCTCATGCTGGCGGGCACGCTGGCTGCCTCAGACCGCGCCCGCCAGCGGCATCTCGGCTATTCGCAGGCCATGCAACAAGCCGGCTTGACGCCGGCGCCCGCGCTCGAGCTCGATTTCAACGCGGAGGAGTTGTCGCCCGCGGTGCTCGCCCATCTGACGAGCGGCGCGAACCGTCCCAGTGCCCTCTTCTGCAGCAACGATCTGCTGGCGATGGTGGTCATGCGTGGCCTGCGCCGCGCGCGCCTGCAGATTCCTCACGACATGTCGATTCTCGGCTTCGACGGACTCGCGATGGGCGAACTGCTGTCGCCGCCGCTTGCCAGCATCTGCGCGCCGAATCGGGAAATCGGCTGTGCGGCCTGGGAGCGTTTGCTGGCGCGCGTCACCGGCAGTTACGAAGCCTTGAATGAAACATCGCTCACGCTGACCTTGCCGCACAGCTTGCGCGAGGGCGCCACCATCGCGGCGATTTCGAACCGCAACGAGCCCTCGCGGGTGCGGGCCTCGGAAAATGCCGAGCGGCCGTTTGTATGAGACGCCCGCGCATTGCTCGCTGGTGACTGCTGAAGCCCGACTGCTGAAGCCCGAGGCGCCGCACCTCATCCGGACACCGAAATGGGCACGGGCTCGGGCAGAAAGAAAAAACTATTTCAACGTGGCATTGAATATCACCGACCTTACGGCCACTTCGTCGACCGCTCCAGAGATATTAAAGCTGCCATGTATCGTCTCGTTGGACCTGAACGTGCCTTTCGCACCTTTATACTCCGGACTCACATAAAAATTAACCCCAAATGTAAAATGCTTAGCCCCGTTCAAGCACTTCTTTTCCTTTGAATCCCCTACGTCATATAGTTTAACGTACGAGTTATCAGGGGGAATAAATCCGGAATTATCGGTGCATGCGTCGTTGGTAATTTTAACAGTGTAGTATATTCCCTGTGCCGTTGTCCTATACAAAACAGCATGATGGGAATTGCCGCTGGCATCCGTAACGGACACATATTTATAGTCCGTCGAAGCCGGCCGGTTATTCTTGGCCCTCAATGCCTGGCCGCCCTGCCCGAGATCGCAGTTCGAGGTGATGTTGTCGTCGGTGGGCGTGATGGACATGCCTCCGGCCGGGCTGATCGCGGCGTACCCGGACTTGGGCGCAACCACGTTCTGAAACACCAGATTGTCGATATTCAAATCCACAGCGTCGTGGGTTTTCTCGAAATAACATTCCGTGGCTGCGTGAGCAGGCGCGCAAACAGATAAAAGCACGGCAGTCATGGCCAACAATAGATTGGTTTTCATACAAGCCTCTAATATCAAAATTGAGATTACCTTCGAACAAACCGGGACAAAAACACAACAGCTTCGCAACGCCTCCGTTTTCTGAAATTAAATCCGCTTTACCGTCATGCCGCGTAACAAGCGGCAATTTCATAGTGAATTTCGCCCTGCTCACCGCCCATCGGAGAACTCCTAAAATCACGGAAAACCGGAATTGGGATTTCCCTGCGAATTAGCCGGCGCAAGAAAATGCGGCGCAGATATAAGGTCAAGAATCAACTGATCCAGTCAAACAGGAACCCGGAGAACGGCCGCCCGAACGGCAAGCCACACGTCATAGCGTCGTCACATACGTTCCCGATAATCCGCTCGACGAAAACGTTTACATCGCCAGACAGTACGGCACACAAGCGATGTCCGGCAGCCCGCATCGCGCCACCTGTATGGCGTCAGTTCACCCGTACTCGACACCACCGCTGAAGCCACCTTGTCCATCTCTGGGAGATTGCTGTGACCCGCCGTTCCTCCACCGCTTTTGTTCGAGTGCGTCAATTGGCGCGCGCCGCGTTCGCCGCCTCGGCACTTGTCATGACTCTGGCCGCACCCTCGCTCGCGCATGCCGACGAAACCGCGATCTGCTACAACTGCCCGCCCGAATGGGCCGACTGGGCGAGCCAGATCAAGGCGATCCAGCAGAAGACCGGCATTCGCGTGCCGTTCGACAACAAGAATTCCGGCCAGTCGATCGCCCAGCTCATGGCCGAACAGAAGAGCCCGGTCGCCGACGTGGTGTACCTCGGCGTCTCATCGGCTTTCCAGGCGAAGGACAAGGGCGTGATCCAGCCGTACAAGCCCGCGCATTGGGATGACATTCCCGCCAACATGAAGGACCCGCAAGGTTACTGGTTCACGATTCATTCGGGCACGCTAGGCTTTTTCGTCAACAAGGACGCGCTCGAAGGCAAGCCCGTGCCGCGCTCTTGGGCCGACCTGCTCAAGCCCGAGTACAAAGGCATGATCGGCTACCTCGACCCGTCGAGCGCGTTCGTCGGCTATGCGGGCGCGGTGGCGGTGAATCAGGCACTCGGCGGCACGCTCGATAACTTCGAGCCGGGCCTCGACTGGTTTCGCAAGCTAAAGGCCAATGCGCCGATCGTGCCGAAGCAGACCGCCTACGCGCGCGTGATGTCCGGCGAAATTCCGATCCTGCTCGACTACGATTTCGACGCCTACCGCGCGAAGTACAAGGATCACGCGAACGTCGAGTTCGTGATTCCGAAGGAAGGCACGATCTCCGTCCCGTACGTGATGAGTCTGGTGAAGGGCGCGCCGCACGAGGCCAACGGCAAGAAGGTGCTCGATTTCGTGCTCTCCGACGAAGGCCAGAAGCTGTGGGCCGACGCCTATCTGCGCCCGGTCCGCGCAAACGCGATGACGGCCGACACCGCCGCGAAATTCCTGCCGGCTAGCGACTATGCGCGCGCCAAACCGGTGGACTTCGGCAAGATGGCCGAGAAGCAGTCGAGCTTCGGCGAGCGTTATCTGCAGGTGATGCATTGAACGACATCACGTTCCCGCTGCGCTGGCGCATCGCGTTGATCGCGCCGGCGCTGGCGGTATTCATCGCCTTCTGGCTGTTGCCGATGGGCGCGCTCGCGCAGTTGAGCGGCGACGGCCACGCGTTCGCCACCTATCGCGCGATGCTGACGAATCCGCGCTACATGTCGAGTCTCGGCGCGACCGTGCTGTTGTCCGCGGCGGTCACGGCGGCGACGCTGGTGCTCTCGGTGATCGCGGGATTGCTGCTGGCGCGCCGCGAGTTTCCTTTGAAGCGCACGCTGCTCGCGCTGCTCACCTTTCCGCTGGCGTTTCCGGGTGTGGTGGTCGGCTTCATGGTCATCATGCTCGCCGGGCGCCAGGGGCTGGTCGGCGCGCTCTCGCTGAAACTCACGGGCGACCGCTGGGTATTCGCTTATTCGATGAGCGGCCTCTTTCTCGGCTACCTGTACTTCTCGATTCCGCGCGTGATCGTCACCGTGATGGCCTCGGCGACCAAGCTCGATGCATCGCTGGAAGAAGCCGCGCGCTCGCTCGGCGCGTCGCCGTGGCGCATCACGCGCGACATCGTGTTGCCCGCGCTCTCGCCTGGTCTGATCGCGGCGGGCGCGGTGTGCTTCGCCACCGCGATGGGCGCATTCGGCACCGCCTTCACACTCGCCACCGACATCGACGTGCTGCCGATGACCATTTACACCGAGTTCACCCTCAACGCGAACATGGTGACCGCCGCGGGCCTCTCGATCGTGCTCGGCATGGTGACGTGGGCCGTGCTGGCGTTGGCGCGCAGCGTGAGCGGTTCGGCCGTGGCGGCAAGCGCATGAACGGTATGTTCAAACCTGGCGCCGCCAGACCGGAAGACAGGACCTCAATGAATTCCATCACCGCTTCTCTACAGCCGGCAACGAAGCCGCGCTCGCGTGCGCGCCTGCCGGCCGCCAGAACGTGGCTCGCAGCCGGACAATGGCTCGTGACGCTGCTGCTATGCGCGTTCCTGATCGTGCCAGTCGTCATGTCGATCATGGCGGGTCTGACGGTCAACTACTTCAAAGGCGTATCGAGCGGACTCACGCTGCGCTGGCTCGAAGAAGTGTGGACGCAATATCACGGCTCGGTATTTCTCTCGCTCGAAGTGGCGGCGGCGACCCTCCTCATCACGCTGCTCACCGGCGTGCCGGCGGGTTACGTACTCGCGCGCAGCAAGACGAGGCTCTCGCGCATCATCGAAGAATTTCTGGTGCTGCCGATCGCGCTGCCTGGCCTCGCGTCGGCGCTCGCGCTGCTGGTGGTCTACGGCGGCTTCACGATGTTCCGCATGAGCGTGGCGTTTATCGTCGTCGGCCATGTGGTGTTCACGCTGCCCTTCATGGTGCGCGCGGTCGCCGCCGTGTGCGCGAGCAGCGATCTGCGCACGCTCGAAGAAGGCGCGGCGAGTCTCGGCGCGAGCTTTCTGCAACGCTTCGTGACGATCGTGCTGCCCAACGCGCGCCCCGGCATCGTGGCCGGCGCGCTGGCGGTGCTCACGCTCTCCATCGGCGAATTCAATCTGACGTGGATGCTGCACACGCCCGATACCAAAACGCTGCCGGTGGGTCTCGCGGACACGTATGCGTCATTGCGCATCGAGATCGGCAGCGCCTACACGATTCTGTTTTTCATCATGACGATGCCCCTGCTCGTCGCGATGCAATGGCTCGGTGTCGATGCGACCGGCCAGCGCAGCGCGGCGAAAAAACGCGCCGCCGTCTCTCCTTCTAAGTCGCTCAAACCATGAAACTTGCCTCCGTACCCATCGCGCTGACGCAATGCGCGAAAACGTTTCGCGGCACGCGCGTGCTCGAGCCGCTCGATCTGCATATCGACGCCGGTGAAACGCTGGTATTGCTCGGGCCGTCCGGCTGCGGCAAGACCACGACGCTGCGCATGATCGCGGGGCTCGAAACGCCGGACGCCGGCGGCCGCATCGCGTTCGGCGACGACGACGTCACCGCCTTGCCGATCGAAAAGCGCCAGGTCGGCATGGTGTTCCAGAGCTATGCGCTGTTTCCGAACCTGACAGTGCGCGGCAATATCGGCTATGGCCTGAAGATCAAACGCGTGCCGGCCGAGACTGTCCGCCAACGCGTCGACGAATTGCTCGGCATGATGCGTCTCACCACTCACGCCGACAAGCCGATCGATCAGCTTTCCGGCGGGCAGCGCCAGCGTGTGGCGCTCGCACGCGCGCTCGCCGTGCAGCCGCGCGTGCTGCTGCTCGACGAACCGCTCACCGCCCTCGACGCCCGCTTGCGCGACACCTTGCGCAGCGAGATGAACACGTTGCTGCGCGAGTTGGGCATTACGACCGTGTACGTCACGCACGATCAGGCCGAAGCAATGGAACTGGGCGACCGCATCGTCGTGATGAGCGCGGGGCGCATCGAGCAGATCGGCTCGCCGCGCGAGATCTATTACCGCCCCGCCAACCGGACGGTCGCGCAGTTTGTCGGCACGATCAACCGGCTCGCGGGCGAGCGGCGCGACGGCCTGCTGACGACCACCGGCGGCGCCGTGCCGCTGCCCGCGGGCGACGCGCACGTGAATTCGGCGCACGAAATTTTCTTCCGCCCCGAAGACGCTTATCTTGCCGATCCGGCTCATGCGCAATTGCGTGGCCATATCGAAAGCACCGCGTTTCTCGGCGAGCGAACACGGCTGACGGTGGGCGGCGCCGCTCCCGACGCGTTGCTGATCGACGTGGCGGGCCGCGTGGAATTGGCGCGTGGCACACCGGTCGGCATTTCAATCGCGCACGACGCGCTGATTGCGCTATCGTAATGAAGTGACGCCGTTGTTTGGCGCGCTATAAGAAAGGACACCCCATGCTGCTGGCTCAAATTAGCGACCTGCATATCAAACGGCCCGGCGCGCTCGCTTACCGCCGCGTCGACACCGGCGCCTATCTCGCACGCTGCGTGGCCGCGCTCAATGCGCTCGAACCACGTCCCGACGCGGTGATCATGACGGGCGACCTCGTCGATCAGGGCGACCCGGAACAGTACGCGCATCTCAAGACCCTGCTCGCGCCGCTCGAGATTCCCTACTTCCTGCTGGTCGGCAATCACGACGAACGCGCCGCGTTGCGTGCCGCATTTCCCGATCGCGCGGAATTGCAAAGCGGCGGCGAATTCGTGCAATACGCGGTCGATCTCGGCGCGCTGCGACTCATCGCGCTCGATTCGATGGTGCCGGGCCAAAGCGCGGGCGATCTGTGCGACGCGCGGCTCGCGTGGCTCGCCACGCAACTCGACGCGGCCCAAGGCAAACCGACGGTGGTCGCGTTGCATCATCCGCCGTTTGTGTGCGGCATCGGGCATATGGATGAATTGCGGCTCGATCCCACCGCATCCGACAAACTCGCGGCGTTGATCGCGCGCTATCCGAACGTGGAACGTGTGATCTGCGGGCATGTGCACCGGCCCATGTTCGTGCGCTTTGGCGGCACGATCGCCTCCGCGGTGCCGGCGCCCGCGCATCAGGTCGCGCTCGATCTGCGCGACGATGCGCCGTCCGCGTTCATGATGGAGCCGCCGGCGTATGCGCTGCATCACTATGACCCGGCAACCGGCATCGTCACGCATCACGCGTATGTGGATGCGGCGGATGGGCCGTATCCCTTTTACGAGCCCGAAGGCGATCTGATCGATTGATCTGATCCACTGAGGCGCGCGCTCACGCGCGGATGAAGGTCTCATGCACGCGCCGGGACGACCTGAAATACGGAATCCCGAGCGCGGCCGCGACGACGGCCTGAATAAGATCGCCGTAGGGAACGGCAATGTTGATGCCGATGGCGTATGTCATGTAATCGCCGAGCAGATACGCGCCGGCTCGCATCGCGACAATGGCGACGAGCCAAGCCTGCACCTGCGGCGCGAAGCGCGCCGATCTGCGCAGCACGAGCAGCGCCAGCCAGCCCGCGCCGGCCACGATGAATACGCCCGTGACGACATCACAGCCGACCATCGCGAGCACGGCGCGATACCAGCCATGCGTTTCGCGCCGGATAAACACCGCCAGCAGTTCCCATTCGAGCATCAGTTTGAGCGGATCGCGCATGGCGATCGCCGTATGGAGCACCCACGCGGCAACGCAGATCAACGCGACGAGCAGCCAGCCGCCGATGTGTCGAGGTTCATGTTTCGTGGTCGAGGCCATGGAGTCGTTCTTCGTTTGCTTCGTTCTGTCGTAATCGGTCGGATGAGGCGCGCCGATTCTACGAACTAACCACGAACGACCATCTCATTTTGTCGACGCGTCCCTTTCAGGTGGCTTGGAACCGGCGTGTTTGCGCGCTCGCGGCCGTCAGCACGATCCGCCATGCTCCGGTATGATCGGCACGCTTGAGGACCGTGCATGGGCCGGTCCGTCAATCGCCCTCTCTCATGTCCACTTCCAACGCGTCCACTCCCGCTTCCGCCGACCGGTCGCTGCGCGGCCTGCTGCTTCTGCTCGCCACCATCGCGGGCGTCGCGGTCGCGAACATCTATTACAACCAGCCGCTGCTCGACGACTTCCGGCTGTCGTTTCCGCACAGCGCGTCGTGGGTCGGCGCGGTGCCGGCCGTCACCCAACTCGGCTACGCGGCCGGCATGCTGTTGCTGGCGCCGCTCGGCGACCGCTTCGATCGCCGCCTTCTGATCCTGCTGCAGATCGCGGGCATCTGTGTCGCGCTGGTAGTGGCCGCCGCCGCGCCAACGCTGTCCGTGCTGATCTTCGCAAGTCTGGCGATCGGCGTGCTCGCCACCATCGCGCAACAAGCGGTGCCGTTCGCGGCGGAACTCGCGCCGCCGGCCGAACGCGGCCACGCGGTCGGCACGGTGATGAGCGGTTTGCTGCTGGGGATCCTGCTGGCGCGAACGGCGTCGGGCGTGATCGCCGAATATTTCGGCTGGCGCGCAGTATTCGGCGCGTCCGTGGTCGCGTTGCTGGTGCTCGCGGTCGTCATCATTCTGCGTCTGCCCAGGAGTCAGCCGACGTCCACGCTGCCCTACGGCAAGCTATTGGTGTCGATGTGGCATCTGGTAGTCGAGCACCGCGCGCTGCGTGAAGCGTCGCTGACCGGCGCGGCCCTGTTCGCTGCGTTCAGCATTTTCTGGTCGGTGCTGGCATTGCTGCTGGCCGGTGCGCCGTTTCATCTCGGGCCGCAAGCGGCAGGGCTATTCGGTATTGTCGGCGCGGCAGGCGCGATGGCCGCGCCGCTCGCCGGCAAGTTCTCCGACCGGCGCGGACCGCGCGCGATCATCACCGTGTCGATCGTGCTGGTGGCGATTTCGTTCGTGGTGTTCGGCGCATCGGCGAGAAGCATTGCGGGCCTCGTGATCGGCGTGATCGTTCTCGATATCGGCGTGCAGGCCGCGCAAATCTCTAATCAGTCACGCATCTACGCACTCAAGCCGGACGCGCGCAGCCGCGTGAATACCGTGTACATGGTGGCGTATTTCATTGGCGGAGCGATCGGCTCCGGCGTCGGCGCGGCAGTGTGGCCGACGTTTGGATGGCTTGGTGTGAGCGCGGCCGGCCTCGTGTTCGCTGGGCTGGCGGCGTGGAATCATCTGGCGCTGCCCGCAGGCGCGAAGGATGTGAAGGGCTAATCGGGGCCTTGTTCGCGTGGAGCGCTCATTGGCCGCTTCGCGCGGACGCATAGTCGTGCAGCGCGTCGATCACCCGATCGAACTCGAACGACTTGTCGTAAAAGTGGCGCACGCCGTATTGCTCGCAGCGCTCCCGATACGCGGGCAACGCATGATTGGTCAGCACCGCGGCGAATACCCGGTCGATCAATCCCTCACGCTGCAGGTAGGCTAGTACCGGCACGCCCGAGCCCTGCTTCAACTGCAGGTCGACGATCACCGCATCGAAGGGCTCGTCGCTCAACAGCGCAATCGCCTGATCCGCGGAATCCGCATACGCGGCTACCTTGAGCAGGCCGGAGGCGTCGATCGCTTCCACGAGGCTTCGGCGAATCAGCGGCGAATCCTCGATCAGCAGCACGCGCAAGGGAGCGCGGCTGGCTTGATCGGCAACAGGGTTCGATTCGCTGTTCATCGGAATATCTCGATCGTCCATTATTCGATCAAACCATTCTTGATCGCGTAATAAGTCAGATCGGCGTTGTTCGCCAGTTGCATTTTCTCCAGTACGCGGGCCCGGTAGGTACTCACCGTTTTCACGGACAAATGCAATTCCTCCGCAATCTCAGTGGGAATCTGCCCGGCCGCGAGCTTGCAGAAAATCTGGAACTCACGCTCGGACAGCGCTTCGTGCGGCCGCCCGGCGGACGGCTTGTCGAGATTGTCGGCGAGCGCGTCGGCCACCGCCTCGGAGAGGTAGCGATGCCCGCGCGCCACCGAGCGAATCGCCCGCACGATCTCGTCGGGCTCGCAATCCTTGTTCAGATAACCGTTCGCGCCCGCGCGCAGCAGGTTGATCGCGTATTGGCTTTCCGGGTACCCCGACAGAATCAGTACGCCCTGCTCGGGACGCACCTGCTTGATCACACGCAAGGTGTCGATACCGTTCTTGTCCGGCATCGCGATGTCGAGCAGCACCACGTCGAACGCCTGCTCGCGCACGAGGCTGATGGTTTCGTCGCCGGTGGCCGCTTCGGCCGCGACGCACATATCCGGCTCGTCAGCGACGAACTGCCTGAAGCCACCTCGGACGATCGCATGGTCGTCGGCTATCAACACTCGAATCATCGGTTTGGGTGTCCGTGTATTGGAATCGCTCCAAAGCAGACATTGTAATGATCTCCGGCACGGCGTCTGCCGGAATCGGAGAAGAACATGGCGGCGCATGCCGGCGCGGGAAACCTGCCACACCCGCCCAGACCCGCCCGTGCCCGCAGCGCCCTCCCGCTTACTCGCGGCCTTCGAGCAGATCCGCCATATCGTCTGCGTGCTCTTCTTCCACAGCGAGAATCTCTTCGAACATACGACGCGTCGTCACGTCCTTGTCGCCGAGATAGCGAATGATCTCGCGGTAGGTATCGATCGCAATCCGCTCGGCGATCAGATTCTCCTTGATCATCTCCGTGAGGCTGTCGCCCTCCTTGTATTCCGAGTGCGAGCGCGTCTTCAACCCGTCCGGTGCGAAATCAGGCTCGCCGCCCAATTGCACGATCCGCTCGGCGATGCGGTCGGCGTGTTCCTGTTCCTCCGCGGCATGTTCGGCGAATTCCGCGGCCACCGCCTCGGAGTTGATGCCCTTTGCCATGAAGTGATGCCGCTTGTAACGCAGCACGCAGACGATTTCAGTGGCCAGTGCGTCATTGCATAGCTTCAGCACCGTTTCGCGATCCGCGCCATAGCTTTGCGTGACCGGTCCGTCCGACATGTGCTTGCGTGCGTCTTCGCGGATCTTCTTGAGATCCATCACGAACGGATCCTTGGATTGAGTGGCCGCGCCCTGGGCGCCAGGTGACTTCGACATTGAATTTCTCCTTTATCCGGTATTGGGGGGAACTGCGCATCACGCACGAATCGCGCCTGATGCGCCGGCACAAGGAATGCGGGCTACCAATAAGCGCCCGTCTACGTTCGGAATACGCCGAGCAGCAGCGTGACCACGAACACGACGAGGAAAATGTAGAACAGGATCTTCGCAATTTCAGCCGCCCCTGCTGCGATTCCGGTAAAACCGAACACGGCGGCGATGATCGCGATCACGAAAAAAACAATGGCATAGTGAAGCATGGCGACTCTCCTTCTTGTTGGTATCTGCGTGGCCTGGCTCGGCGCATTGCATGGCGAACCGTCTGCCAGTTTCGAAGACACGGCTTGCGAACTCCTCGTCGAACCGCGCTAATCGACGATCTTTTTCGTCACCACGAAGCCGAGCACGAGGAACACGACACACAGAATCACGAACACGATAAACAGGAACTTCGCGATTGCCGCCGCGCCTGCCGCTACGCCGGTAAAGCCAAGAAGGCCGGCGATCACCGCCACGACGGCGAAGAACAACGCCCATTTCAGCATGATGGCTTTCTCCCGAAACATTGATTGAACGATCAGGTCAATCCTAGCCATCAGCGACGGCGGGCGCATTCCGACGCACGCCGGTTTTCGTGTGAGAATCCGCTGACATTGGATTACGGCAGCGTTACGGCGAGCGCGTAAGCCACGCGAGGCCGGTGTGTTGCGCCGGCACGGCGGCCGCGTCGGCGCGATACTCGCACCGTCGCCTGACGCGGCGGACGTTACACTGAAGCCCCAATAGAGGAGCCGAAATTGCCAAATGAGCAGAATGCGCCGAACGCGGCCGCCCTTGGGCCCGCCACCCGCCTGAGCGACTGGATGCGCAATCGCAGTTGGGCGATTGCCATGACCGTGGCGATCGTCATTACCGTGGGCGGTCTCGTGATTCTCGAGACCGCGCGCCAACGCATTGCCGCCGAATACGAGACCGCACTCGAAGCACGCGACGTCACCGTGCAACTGAGCATTCTTGCGAGCCAGCTCTCGCGCCTGAGTGCGCAGCAAAGCGATTTTCTTCTGACGAAGCAGGACGCTTCCGCGCGCGATTTCTGCGGGACCGCCGTGCGCATCCGTCAGAGCGAACAGCAGTTGAACCGCTTCTACCGTAGTGGCAAAGCCGACAGCGCCGAACTCGCCAGCTTTACGCAGATCCTCGCGCTGATCGAGGCGCGTATCGGCGCGGGCGCGTCCGCGCTGCAGCGCGCGGCGCCGCATCCGCTGGATCTCGCCGTCTGCGGCAGCGCGAGCGAAGCCAGTCCGGCCGATGCGTCGCTCGTGGACAGCACGCTCTCGCTGCTGCGCGACAACGAGGAGCGCCGCGCGCAACACGCGCTTGCCGCGAGCCGCGGCGATCAGCGCATCTCCACGCTGTGCGCAGCGGGCTTGTCAGCGCTGAACATCGTGCTGTTCATCCTGCTGTTTCGTAACCTCGGCATTCAGATCGATCGTCAGGCGCGCGTGCAGCGTCAATTGATCACACAGCAGGAGGGGCTCGACCAGCTCGTGAATGAACGCACCCGTCAGCTCGAAGCGCTCGGCTGGCACTTGCAGGCAGTCAGCGAAAACGAAAAAACCCAGCTCGCGCGCGAGCTGCACGACGAGCTCGGCGCGATTCTGACCGCGAGCAAAATGGACGTGGCGTGGGCCAACCGCAAACTGAAGGACAGCGCGCCGGACATCTCCGAGAAACTCAAGCGGGCGCTCGCGAATCTCGACCAGGGCATTGCGCTCAAGCGGCGCATCATCGAAGACATGCGGCCTACGGTGCTGGCGAACTTCGGGCTCGTTACCGCGTTGCGTACGCTCGCCGACGAAGCCGCGCAGCGCAACAACTGGACGCTCGAACTGCACCTGCCCGCCGACGACATCAAGCTCGACGAGCAGACGGAGATCGCGCTGTTTCGCGTCGCGCAGGAGTCGCTCACCAACGCCGCCAAGTACGCGCGGGCTTCGAAGGTGTCGATCGCATTGCAGGTCGGCGATGGCCAGGTGGCGCTGCATATCGCCGATAACGGCGTCGGCATCATGCCGGCCGATCTGAAGCGCACCCACACGCATGGGCTTCTGGGCATGCGCCAGCGCGTCGCCGCGCACGGCGGACGCTTCGATATCCGGCGCGGCGTGCCCAACGGCACCGACATCCATGTGGAGATGCCGAGCGTGAGCACCGCGACGCCTTCGATCGACCTGCCGCCGGCCACGCCTTCGCGAACGGCCGTCTAGTCAAGGCTCGCGCAACGCCTCCGTGAGGCTTGTAGGAGTGCGCCGACGCAAACAGCGGAGCACGCCTACAAGAAAATCGCAGCCCGGCCGACAGCGCCTTCCGCGCCCTTTTTTTACCATGCAATCAGACCGGATCGACTGGCGTAAGCCCCGGTCGGACGACAGCTAGCTTAGCTGGCGCGTGCCGTAGAACACGGGCACGTCAACCGATGCATTCTCGACAAGGAGAACTCTCATGAATCGACTGATCGCTTTGCTTCTCATTGCAGGGACGGCTGCGCTCGCCGGTTGCAACACCATGGCGGGGGCTGGGCAGGACATTTCGAAGGGTGGCGACGCCATCACGAATTCGGCTGAAAAGGCCAAGTAAGCAGGTCATATGAAGCAGACGCCCGGCGCTTTGAGGCGCCTGGCAACGGGGGTTCGTGAAAGCCCGCCGCGGGAAACCTCGGCGGGCTTTTTTTCGCCTGATGGTCGGGCTTCGTTGTTTGCGCAGCCTTCGCGCACGCATCGGCGTGATGCTCGCAACAGTCACGGCTTCGTTACCGACGCTCAGCGACGCCACAAACAAAACGGCGATCCACTCGCGTGGATCGCCGCTCCGTCCTCCCCAGGACGTGTCGCTTATTGCATGCGTCTGATTCAAGCGCCGCTTGCGGGCATTCCTGTCAGCGCACTTCTTCGCGCACTTCGCGTACTTATTGGCCCGTCAGCGTATTCGTCAGTTCGACGCTCGGCGTCTGCGTATTGCCGTTCTGCGCGACCAGCAGATGGATCTGGCCCGGCACGAGCTGGCTCAGCGCCCCCGCGATCGGCACCGACGTCACCAGCCAGTCGGCATTGTTCGACAACGTGAATGCCGGCGACTGGAAGATCGGCGTCTTGCTGCCCGCCGCTGTCGCGATCAGCACGTACGTGCCGCCGGACACGTAAATCGAGTCCTGACCGCTCGCCGGCACCGCGTTCTTGAATGCCACGCCGGCCATGGTCGGCGAGACGTTGGCGATGTTGGTGGCGGTGGATTGGACCAGATACAGGTCGAGATTGGTCGCGTTCGCCGAAGCGTTGAAGCCGCGCACACGCGCGCTATTCGAGAGCAGCCCCTTGTCGAACGGATCGTCGATCAGGCCGATGTCCGGTGCGGCGAGACCCGGCAGAGCGAGCACGGTGTATTCGTGGCCCTTGGCGACATCCGGAAAGCTGCCGCTTGCAAGCGCCGTCGTCGAACCGGTCGCCGAGTAAGCGACAGTCGTCGCACCTGTGTTGATATTGGTGAGGTTCGTCACGCCTTTATAGTTGATGTTCGTCTGGCCGGACGGCGCGGTACCGTTCACGAGAAAGTCGACTGCCGGACCACTGGGAATGGCATGGATGAAATGGATCTCCGGATTGGTCAGCCCGAGTTCCTTGCCTACGTCGTCGGAACCGCCGCCACACGCGCTCAGAATGGATGCAACCGCAGCCATCGCCACCATGGTTCGGATCAGTTTCATTATGTTCACCTATCGATGTTATCGGGCTCTCGGCCCATTGATTTGTGGACGTCCCGCTTCGGACAACACGCCGTCTAAAGCCTTGTTCGCTGGTCGATGGAACGGTTCCGGCCAGCTCTCCAAAGCGGAGCATCCCCTCCTATCCTTGCCGCACATCGCGCCTTTTTGCCGAACGGCGCGGTCCGTGTCGATGGACGCTCGCTTTGAGCAATGCGTGTACCGCGGGGTTTGGCATGGCCGGTGGCGGCTGAAGAATGTCTTACGGAGCAACGACTTGCGAGGTTTAGAATTTTTCCTCGGCGGGTTGGCACGCGACGCGGTGTATTGTTCGTGCGCGTCCAATAATTACACGGTCCCCCGCATGTCTTACCAACACTTACTCGCCGAACTCGATCTGGGCTTCACTCGTTTGCGCAACCGCGTGGTGATGGGTTCGATGCACACGGGCATGGAAGACCGCTTCTGGAATTACCCGAAGCTGGCCGCGTATTTCCGCGAGCGCGCGAAAGGCGGCGTCGGTTTGATCGTCACGGGCGGGATCTCGCCGAATCGCGAAGGTTGGCTGTTGCCGTTCGGCGGCACGTTGAATTCCATATTCGATCTGCGCAATCACCGGAAATTGACCGAGGCCGTGCATGCCGAAGGCGGCAAGATCGCGCTGCAGATCCTGCACGCGGGCCGCTATGGCTATCAACCGTTCGTCGTCTCCGCATCGGCGATCAAATCGCCGATCTCGAAGTTCAAGCCGCGAGCGCTTAGCATCGCCGGCATTGCGAAGACCGTGCGCGACTACGCACGCTGCGCACGCCTCGCTCAACGCGCGGGATACGACGGTGTCGAGATCATGGGCAGTGAAGGCTACCTGCTCAACCAGTTCCTGTGCCCGCGCACCAACCAGCGCACCGACGCGTACGGCGGCAGCATCGAAAACCGCATGCGACTCGCGCGCGAGATCGTCGAGGCGGTGCGCGCGGTATGCGGCGAACGCTTTATCGTCGTGTACCGGATCTCGCTGATCGATCTGGTGGAGGGCGGCAACACGTGGGACGAAACCGTGCAGGTCGCGCAGGCGCTCGAAGCCGCCGGCGTTACCATGTTCAACACCGGCATCGGCTGGCACGAGGCGCGTGTGCCGACCATCGTGACCTCGGTGCCACGCGCCGCCTTCGCCGCGCTGAGCGCGCGATTGAAGGCCGCCGTCAAGGTGCCGGTGATCGTGTCCAACCGCATCAATACGCCCGAGGTCGCCGAAGAACTGCTCGCGCAGGGAGCGGGCGATCTGGTTTCCATGGCGCGGCCTCTATTGGCCGATCCCGAGTTCGTGGTGAAGACCGCCGAGGGACGCGCGCACGAAATCAACACCTGTATCGCCTGCAATCAGGCCTGCCTCGATCACACGTTCAAGAACCAGCGCGCCACGTGCCTCGTCAATCCGCGCGCGGGACGCGAGACCGAATTGATCTACCGGCCCGTCGCCGGGGCGCAGGCCGCGCGCTCGGTGGCAGTGGTCGGCGCGGGTCCGGCCGGATTGTCGGCGGCGACCGTCGCCGCGGCGCGCGGGCATCGCGTGACGCTGTTCGATGCGAGCGCAACGATCGGCGGCCAGTTCAATCTGGCGATGCGCGTGCCCGGCAAGGAGGAGTTCAGCGAAACGATCCGCTATTTTCAGAGCCAGTTGCAACGCCACCGCGTCGACGTGCGGCTCGACACACGCGTCGACCCCGCCCTGCTGGCCTCGGGCGCTTACGACGACGTGATCGTCGCCACTGGCATCGTGCCGCGCCGGCCGGCGATTGCCGGTATCGACGCGGCCAACGTGCTGTCGTATGTGGACGTGCTGCGTGGTGCGCCGGTCGGCCAGCGCGTCGCGGTGATCGGTGCGGGCGGCATCGGCTTCGACGTCAGCGAGTTTTTGCTGCATCGCGCGGGCGAGCCTCTGCCAATGCCGCGCGACGCATGGCTCGACGAATGGGGCGTCGATCTGGCCGTGCGGGAACGCGGCGGGCTGAAACCGCCCGCGCCGGCGCGGCCGCCGCGGCAAATCTGGCTGTTGCAGCGCAAGGCCGGCAAGCTCGGCATGGGGCTTGGCAAGACTTCCGGCTGGGTGCATCGCGCGACGCTGGCGAGGAACGGCGTGACAATGCTCGGTGGCGTGTCATATCTGGAAATCGCGGCGCGCGGGCTGAAGATCGCGCATGAAGGCGTCGAGGAATGGCTCGACGTGGATACGATCGTGGTGTGCGCGGGGCAGGAATCGCTGCGCGATCTGCACCCGCAGGCAGCGGGTGAAGCGAATCAGGCCGGCGGCCCGCGTTATCACGTGATCGGCGGGGCGAAAGTCGCCACTGAACTGGACGCGAAACGCGCGATTCGCGAAGGCGCGGAAGTGGCCGCGGCGCTCTAATAGCGGGCCGCCGCCCCGGCACAATGAGACTCACAAGGGGCAACCCAACGCAAGCCCGCTCCAGGCTCAGGCGAGCCCCTTCTTCCGGTAGTCGAACCAGAACGACAGTCCCACGCTCGCCAGAATCACGACCGTCGCGATCACCGTGGAGCGGGTGACCGGCTCGCCGAGCAGCAGCGCACCCAGCGCCACGGCCACCACCGGGTTCACGTACATGCAACTGCTGGCGATGATCGGGCTGGTATGCCGGATCAGAAAACCATATGCGACGTAGGCGGCCATCGTGCCGATCAGCATCAGGTAGATGAACGCCAGCACCGGCATAACATGCACCTCGAGCATCCGCTCGCCGGAGACCCACGCGACCAGCGTGGACATCGCGCCGCCCAGACCGATTTGCAGCGACGTCGAGAGAAACAGGTCCGAGGGCAGTTTCAGACGCCCGGCCAGATGCGCGCCGCCCGCCCAGAAAAGCGCACCGCACAGAATCGCCAGGCTGCCGCCCGCGGAGCCCGGCGCACTATCGCCATGACTGAGAATCGCGATGCCGACCAGACCGAGGCCGACCGCGAACCACTCGCCCCGGCCAATCTTGCGCCCCGCCACGGCCGCGATCACCGTCGCGAACAGCGGCACGGTGGCGACCATCACCGCCGCGGTGCCGGTGCCGACGGTGCGCATCCCGTAGGCGAGCATGCCGCTCGACAAACCGACCAGCATGGTGCCCACCAGCCCGGCATTACGGATTTCGGCGGCGCCCGGCCAGACCGGATTGCGGCGCGCCGCAAAAATAAAGAGGCCTACACCGGCGAACAGATTGCGCAGCCCCGAGAGAAGCAATGGAGGAAACGAACCCAGCGCGACGTGCACGGCAAGATAGGTCGAGCCCCACACGACATAGACGACGGCGAGCGCGAGCGCGAGCTGGCCATTGCGGGACTGCGGCAAACGGAGCGAAAAACCACGCGGAAAACGGCTTGGGAGTTGCAGCGACATGCGTTCAACCCGCCCATGCCGCTCGAGGTGCGGCGCCCCCGCTGGAGACCCTGAGGCGGGATGGCGGACACCGCATCGGCGATACGGTCTGACGGGCAAGGCTGGCGGACATGTTGGTGGAGCGGAAGGACGATAGATGGCCAATGAGCCACAACGCCGCGGCGGCCGAAGAAATCGGGCCACGGCGAACACGCGCCAAATAGTGGGCGCGCACGGCATTATGCAGTAAGCGCCCACCGCGTCGCTTGAAAGAATCGTAACTTTTTGGCGTACTTGCAACAAAAACGCCGTGGACGTTTCCCCCCGTATTTGCCACGTCGACTCCACAGAACGCGTTGAATGCACAAGGCATAGCGATCTGTGTTTCGGCATGAGCCGCCGTGCGTTGCTGCGGATCTTTGAGTGGTCGATTCTCCCGCCGCCTGGTTGAGTGGATGCTCAAGCAAGGTCGACGATGATTCGGCCTCCGTAACTTTCGGGCAGGCGGCGGTCTGGCCGGAATACGGCCCGCGCGCTTTGCCAACGGATGTCGGCCGATGGCGCACGGTGAACGACGGTCCTTGGCGGCGAGTCGGGAGACACGCCCCGGCCTTGTGCTACAGTCGGTAGAGATTAGCCCCGTGCTAACATTCAGCTTTCGATCGCGCCGCGTGCAACTGTATCGTGGCGCCCGCTTCCCCCTCTTTCGCTACCCACCGGCCACCTCGATGCGCTTTCCGACTTTCCGTGCCCACTTCCGCTTGCGCCCTCGCCGCGCAACCGGCTGCGCGCGCGCGGAATTCATGCCGCGTCGCGCCGGCGGGCCGTCCCGAACGCTCCCGCTCCACGCCGCCCGGCGCCCGATTTAACGCTGCTCGCTCCATTGCCTGAGCCGCGTTGTCGGGCTCCGGGCCGATCTCATCCGCACGCTGTTCCCCTACATGCAGATCGAATTGGAGTACCCATCGTGAAAAAGACGAAAACCTGTTACCTCACCGAACTCGACGTCACCCGTCTCGAGAAGCACGCAGCCGCGCCCGGCGCCGACGCGCGTTTGCAAGACATGCTCGACGACGTCCTGGAGCGCGCCGTGATCGTCGACTCGCACGAGATTCCGGCCAATATCGTTACGATGAATTCGCAAGCCACGCTGGTCGACGAAACCAGCGGCGAGCACATGACCTGGACCGTGGTCTATCCGCCGAACGCGGACTTCGCGCATGGCCGCCTGAACGTGTTCTCCCCCGCCGGCCTCGCCTTGCTCGGCGCCAAACGCGGCGAGCGCATCCGCTTCACGCCGCCGAGCGGCACGGAGAAAGTGCTGAAGCTCGAAAAGATCCTCTTTCAGCCCGAAGCCGCCGACAATTTCACGCTGTAAGCCAGCGCAATGGCGTAGCAACGCGTGTTGCGCCGCTTCATGACAGCCCCCTGAATACGGCAATGCCGCGTGGCTTGCCGCTGTGATATCCGCCATCCGATGTTCGAAGACGGGTTGCCAAGCAGCGTGCGGCCGGTGTATCGTGTGCGCTGCTAACGCGGGGGTCCTGCGTTGCACGGAGGTTGGAGGTCCGTGCTGCGCGGGTGAGAAATACCCTTTGAACCTGATCTGGATAATGCCAGCGCAGGGAAGCGTGCGGAATTCGCACTCCAGCTCTACAGCCTCATCTCTCGCGATTTCCGACAACTTCCGTCTCGTCTCCTGCTTAGCCGCCCCACATAGCTTTGCTCAGGAGATACTGCATGAACGCCAACCCGAAGTTCCTTTCCGCCGACGCTCACGTCGATGAAGCCGCCGTCGCGCCGCTGCCAAATTCCCGCAAGGTCTACGTGACCGGCTCGCGTGCCGATATCCGCGTGCCGATGCGCGAAATCTCGCAGGCCGACACGCCCGACAGTTTCGGCGGCGAAAAGAATCCGCCGGTCTATGTCTACGACACGTCGGGCCCGTACTCGGACCCGGAAGCCAAAATCGATATCCGCGCCGGTCTGCCGGCACTGCGTCAGGCATGGATCGAAGAGCGCGGCGACACCGAAGCGCTGACGGGTCTGTCGAGCGACTTCAGCCGCGAGCGCGCCGCCGACACGGCGACCGCCGAATTGCGCTTCCAGGGCCTGCACCGCACGCCGCGCCGCGCGATCGCCGGCAAGAACGTCTCGCAAATGCACTACGCGAAAAAAGGCATCATCACGCCGGAAATGGAGTACATCGCGATTCGTGAGAACCAGCGCCGCGCCGAGTATCTGGAAAGCCTTAAGACGAGCGGCCCGAACGGCGAAAAGCTCGCCGCGATGATGGGCCGCCAGCATCCGGGTCAGGCATTCGGCGCGAGCGCGTTCGGTCCGAACGGCCTCACCGAAATCACGCCGGAATTCGTGCGCGAAGAAGTGGCGCGCGGCCGCGCGATCATCCCGAACAACATCAATCACCCGGAAAGCGAGCCGATGATCATCGGCCGCAACTTCCTCGTGAAGGTGAATGCGAACATCGGCAACTCGGCGGTGACGTCCTCGATCGGCGAGGAAGTCGACAAGATGACGTGGGCGATCCGCTGGGGCGGCGACACGGTGATGGATCTGTCCACCGGCAAGCACATTCACGAAACGCGCGAGTGGATCATCCGCAATTCGCCGGTGCCGATCGGCACGGTGCCGATCTACCAGGCGCTGGAAAAGGTCAACGGCAAGGCCGAAGACCTGACGTGGGAAATCTTCCGCGACACGCTTATCGAGCAGGCTGAGCAGGGCGTCGACTACTTCACGATTCACGCGGGCGTGCGTCTGCAATACGTGCCGCTCACGGCCAAGCGCATGACCGGCATCGTCTCGCGCGGCGGCTCGATCATGGCCAAGTGGTGTCTCGCTCACCACAAGGAAAGCTTCCTGTACGAGCATTTCGAAGACATCTGCGAAATCATGAAGGCCTATGACGTGGCCTTCTCGCTCGGCGACGGCCTGCGCCCCGGCTCGATCTACGATGCCAACGACGAAGCGCAACTCGGCGAACTGAAGACGCTCGGCGAACTCACGCAGATCGCGTGGAAGCACGACGTGCAGACCATGATCGAAGGCCCCGGCCATGTGCCGATGCAACTCATCAAGGAGAACATGGACCTGCAACTGGAATGGTGCGACGAAGCGCCGTTCTACACGCTGGGACCGCTGACCACGGACATCGCGCCGGGTTACGACCATATCACCTCGGGCATAGGCGCTGCGATGATCGGCTGGTTCGGCACGGCCATGCTCTGCTACGTGACGCCGAAGGAACACCTCGGCTTGCCGAACAAGGACGACGTCAAGACCGGCATCATCACCTACAAGCTCGCCGCGCATGCCGCCGATCTGGCGAAGGGCCACCCGGGCGCGCAGGTGCGTGACAACGCGCTCTCCAAGGCGCGCTTCGAATTCCGTTGGGAGGACCAGTTCAACCTCGGCCTCGATCCGGACAAGGCGCGCGAATTCCACGACGAAACGCTGCCGAAGGATTCGGCCAAGGTCGCGCATTTCTGCTCGATGTGCGGCCCGCACTTCTGCTCGATGAAAATCACGCAGGACGTCCGCGAGTTCGCCGCGCAACAGGGCGTCACCGACGACGAAGCGTTGAAGAAAGGCATGGAAGTGAAGTCGATCGAGTTCATGAAAAAAGGCGCTGAGATTTATCAGCGGCAGTAAGGTTCGCACGCGGGTCGCGTGTTCTCGCGGTGCAGTCCAAGCCGCCACTCGATCCGCCAATCCTTGCATTGCAGCACCGAAGCCCGCCACTGGCGGGCTTTTCCGTTTACGGCTTCCGGGCACGTCGCATGCTATCCGGAGGGAAACATTTGATTACGAAACCGACAGTTCGTTGACAAGCGCAAACATCTGGATACGGGCTGCGGCGATAACATCAAATGCAAGGAAGGTGACGTTCCAACTACAACTACCGGAGTCAGCATCATGAAATCGATTCGTCAAATCGGCACGCTCGCGGCCATCGTGGCAGTCGTGGTGAGTCTTTCCGCGTGTGAAGGCATGAGCCGGCAAGGCCGCGATACGGCTATCGGCGCGGGCTTGGGCGGCGCCGCGGGCGCGGCGATCGGCGGCAATGCGCTGTCGACCATAGGCGGCGCAGCGGCGGGTGGCATCATCGGCAATCAGGTCGGGAAGTAAGCGGACGGCAGGTCGTAGCGCGATCCATCACATGACACGCACGAGGGGCGAGCGAAGCGCGACCCTCGGCGAGCTGGACACATCGCTCATGAGCGCAACGCGCGCGACATGCGTTTTATGCTCGGGTTCATGCAGGTCGCGAATGGCGCTGCAATGAGGTGAAATAAGCCGTTACCGTTTTGCAATCCGGCCGGCGTCGCAGCAGCGTAAGCTGGTACCGTGACGCCCCCAATGGCGGCGTTCGATTCAACCAGGAGCGCGTCATGAAGTCCCGCCTCATCAATACGGTGTGTGCGATCGGCCAGCGGTTGCCGCTGCGCTTTTCCCGTTCCTCCTTTCCTCGACTCTCATACACCGGCATGGCGCTTGGCGGCATGGCCTGCGCCCTCACGCTGTCCGGTTGCTACTACCCATACGGTTATTATCCGGCCGGCTATTACCCGTATTACGGCGCCGTGCCCGCGGCGGGTACGCAGCAGGCCGTGCCGATGGGCCAGGAGGCTTCATACCCCGCGCAGCAGCAACAGGCTCAGGGTGGTCAGCAGAGCCCGCCTCCCACTTACGCGGTTGCCGCCCCGCCCGTGTATGTGGCGCCCGCGCCGGCCTATCCGGTCTACTATCCGCCGCCGGTCTATCCGGCTTATTACGGCTATCCAGGCTGGTATGGTCCCTCGGTTTCGATCGGCTTCGGTTTTGGTGGCTACTGGGGTGGCCACGGTGGAGGCGGCGGGCACGGCCATGGCCACGGGCACTGACACGTGCCGGCGCGTTTCGACTCATTGATGGTCTTTGCCATGAACTGCACGACGGCCCCTGCAGCACGCGGCCCCGCCGCGCTTCGCGCATGCCGCCTCAGGCGAGCGCAACGCGGGTTCCCGGCCCTCGTCCGCTTCGCCCGCAGTTTCTTCTTGACGCCGCCCGACTGGGTTCTATGCTTGGGAAAGCCCCACACAGTACCTGTTTAAATAAGCGATCCGGCCCGGCCCGCACGTGCCGCCGACGCCCATCCGTCCTGCCAGAGCGACGCGTCCGATAAAAATAAGTGCCGCGTCGAGTTCGAACAACAACGAAGGAGACGCGATGTTCCATCAACTACTCACCCCTGTCGGCAATTCGCTATTGCCATCGTTTCTGGTCGCGGCCTTACCGATCATCGTCGTGCTGCTCCTGCTCGGCTGGGCGCGGCGGCCGGCATGGCAGGCGTCGCTCGCGGGCCTGATCGTCGGCTTGATCGTGGCGATCTTTGTCTGGCAGTTTCCGGTGGGACTGGCGGTCGATTCGGTCGTGGCCGGTGCCGTGTTCGCATGCTGGCCGGTCATGTGGATCGTGTTCGCGGCGATCCTGCTGTACAACATCTCGCAGCGCTCAGGGCGCTTCGCGGCCTTTCGCATGTGGATGATCGACAATCTGCCGAACGACCGGCGCGTGGTGCTGGTGGTGATCGGGTTTTCGTTCGGCGCGCTGCTCGAAGGGATTTCCGGTTTCGGCACGCCGGTCGCCATCACCAGTTCGTTGCTGATTCTGCTCGGCTTTCCCACGCTGGAAGCGCTCACCTTCACGCTGATCTTCAATACCGCACCGGTCGCCTTCGGCGCGCTAGGCGTGCCGATCACCGTGCTCGGCGCGGTCACGCACCTGCCGGCCGATTCGCTCGCCAAGATGGTCGGCCGCCAGTTGCCGTTCTTCGCCTTTCTGCTGCCCTTCTATGTGATCAGCGTCTATGCGGGCTTTCGCAACATGCTGAAAGTGTGGCCGGTGCTGCTGGTATCGGGCGCGAGCTTCGCGCTGACGCAGTTCGTCGCCTCGAACTACGTGAACTACAGCCTGACCGACGTGTTGTCGTCGATGGTCTCGCTCATTCTGACGATCGCCTTCCTGCGCGTCTGGCGGCCCGCGGTTGATCCGAAATTCGCGGTCAACATCGACCGTGTCGGCGAGGTGCGCGGCAAGATCGGCGGCGGCCAGGGCTGGTATCCGTGGATCATCGTGTCGGTCGTGGTGATCGTCTGGACGGTGGCGAAGATCTTCCTGATCGGCGACGTCAAGGTGCCGTGGCCGGGGCTCGACAAGGCCGTCTTCATCACGCTGTACAACACGCCGTACGGCGCGGTATGGGACTTCCAGCCGCTCGCCACCGGCACCGCGATTCTCGTTGCCGCGCTCATCACCACCTTCGTGGTCGGCCTGAGCGCGCGCGAGTTTGGCGCGGCCATCGCCGACACGTGGGTGCAAACGCGCATCGCAATCCTGACGGTAGCGACCATCGTCGGGCTCGCGTATCTGATGAACTACTCGGGGCTCACCTACACGCTCGGGCTGGGCGTCGCCTCGGTCGGACCGTTCTTTCCGCTGGTATCGGCGTTCCTTGGCTGGGTCGCGGTGTTCCTGTCCGGCAGCGATACCTCGGGCAACGCCCTGTTCGGCAATCTGCAGGTGGTGGCGGCCAACCAGTTGAATCTCAACCCGATCCTGATGGCGGCGACGAATTCGTCGGGCGGCGTGATGGGCAAGATGATCTCGCCGCAAAACATCTCGACCGGCGTGGCCACCACCGAGCTTAAAGGCAAGGAAGGCGTGGTGTTCGCCAAGACGTTCAAGCATTCGATTCTGTTGACGGTGCTGCTCGGCGTGCTGGTCTGGCTGCAGCAGAATTTCCTGCAGTGGATGATTCCGCACTGAGGGGGCGGCGATCGTTCCGGCGGGATTGCGTACCGAGGGCGTGGCGCTTGTACCGGCGAAATTCCGTGCCGAGAGTGTGGCGTGTGTACCGGCGGGATTCCGTACCGAGGGCGTGGCGCTCTCGTACCGGCGGGATTCCGTACCGGGGGCGTAGCGCTCTCGTACCGGCGAAATTCCGTACCGAGAGCGTGGCGCTCGTACCGGCGGGATTCCGTACCGAAGGCGTGGCGCTCGTACCGAGGGAATTCTGTACTGAGGGCGTTGCTTACGGTGGGCACGACGCGCACGGAAGACTGCGCACTGAGACGGGTTTCGCCAAGTCGGGCCGGGTCGCGTCTGGTCGGCTCAAGCAGCTGACCCGGCGCGCCCGACCCGCGCTTGCGCCGCATGCACACCACCCCGGCCAGCGAGCCATCGACCGCAAAATAATTCACGACGCTCAAGCAGACACCATATCCTGCCTCAGCCCCTCCCTTCCATCACACCGTCCTGATCGCAATTTTTCTCACATCAGCGTGAGAATTGCTCGTTTTGCGCACACCGCCGCTACACTTACGATCACGACTATCAGACGCCTTTCATCTCCCGGATCTTGCCGTTTCATTCCAGCCTGAAACGTTTCGCACGATTGCGCTGCTACGATGCGCGGGCGTCTCGACTCAACCGCGCGAGGCGCCATCCCGATGAATGCCAAGAACCTGCTGCAACTGCTGATCCTCGCCGCCCTATGGGGCGCGTCGTTCCTGTTTATCCGCGTCGGCGTCACCGACTTCGGCGTCGCACCGTTGATGGCGCTGCGCGTCGGCATCGGCGCGGCGTTTCTCGCCGTCGTGCTGATCGCGCGACGCCCGCTACGCCAATCCGCGACCATCCTGCGCACGCGCGCCTTCCCGCTGCTGGTGGTCGGCATCCTGAATTCGGCGGCGCCCTTCTGCCTGTTCGCCTACGCCGAGTTGACGCTGTCGGCGGGAGTCACCTCCGTGATCAATGCGAGCACGCCGCTCTGGGGCGCGCTGGTCGGCTTTCTCTGGCTGCGTGACCGGCTGAGCGCGCTGCGCACGCTCGGGTTGGTGATCGGCTTTCTCGGCGTATTGATGCTGGTATGGGATCAGATCGCTGCGCCGAACGGTACGGCCGCGACCCCGCTCAGCACCGCGCTCGCGGCCGCCGCGGCTCTCGGCGCCACGCTGCTGTACGGCGTCGCAGCCAACTACACGAAGCGCCACCTGACCGGCGTCGACGCGCTCACCGTCGCGACCGGCACCATGACCGGCGCCACGATCGTGCTGCTGCCGCTCGCCGTGATCTACTGGCCGGCGGCGCCGGTCTCGCTCCACGCGTGGGGTGCGGTGATCGCGCTCGGTGTCGCGTGTACGGGCGTGGCGTATATGTTGTTCTTCCATCTGATCGCGGTGGTCGGACCGGCGCGCGCGATTACGGTGACCTTCGTGATTCCGATCTTCGGCATTCTGTGGGGCGCGCTGTTTCTCGGCGAAAGCGTGTCACCCGGCATGCTCGAAGGTTGCGGCGTGATCCTGGTCGGCACCGCGCTGGCCACGGGCGTTATCAAGCGTCTGCCGTGGATCGGAACGCGCCGCGCCGACACCTGACATCCGCTTCGTTGCGCGCGACGCTCTCCGGCGTCGCCGACCCGCGCATTCTTCCCGCAGTCCCGCCATCCCGCCGCCGCGACGACTCCCAAGCGCAAAAAAATAGCCCGCACTCCACGGGAGTGCGGGCGAAACCGTCGCCCTACGAGGATAGGCGACGGGGCCACCGAGGCCGCGCGTCATCGCGCAGACCATCATCGGGCTAAGCATCGGTTCGTCGGCCGATGCTGGAATGGTCAGAATTCCCTGATTGATTCGTTCGCTGGACGACTCGCCGCAAACCCACGTGGGGCAAGCCAATCCGGTTTCACGCCCTATTAAAAGCAGCTTGTGTGCCAGCTTGCCAAACGACTGCAGCCAGTCAACGCAAACGGTTGATTCTTATTGAATTTATTCGCGACGGAGAGTTGACAGGGCGCGGCGGAAAGAAGGTTTGGAAAGTTACGTCACCGGCGTAACGTCACGTTACATGCGGCCGCACGAGGCGCCGCCGCATGATCCCCGCCGCGGACGGCGGGACGCGCTTCAGGGCGATTCAAAGGATCCGCCACTTTGAACGCCGCGCCGCCGTCTGGCGGACCCGCAGGCCGGTTGGCCGCTGCGACTCCCTCGGGCCCAAGGCTGCGCCGCACACGAGCGCCAGGACGAGCAAGCTCGCCGCCCACATCCAGTAAGGCATCACGTCGAACATGGCCAGCTCCCATTGAATTCCGGTTCGTACCGGTATCCTGGAAGCAAAGCAAAACACATGCGCGCGTTGGGCGATCGCTGTCGAGCCGCGGGTTGCGCGCGGGATGCCTAATATCCGGCCGTAAAAAAACCCGCCCGGGTCGACCCCGGGCGGGTTTCATACAGCATTCCAACTTGCTGAGTCTTAGTGCAACTGGTCGACCATCAGACTCATGATCTGTTTGGCTTGCGGGCTTTCATCGATCGAGCCCTTGTCGTCGACGACGGCCACGCGCGTCTGGTTAGGCGTCACCGCGCGCACGTTCACGAGATACTGCTTGGCGACTTTTTCCTTCTTGCCGTGGAACACCTGGCTCCAGAAGCCCTGCTCGGCCGACGTCATATCCTTCGGATCGACGTAGCGCACGAAATACAGGCCACGAGTCAGATCGCGGTCGTCGACCGTAAAATTGCTGCGGTCGAGCGCGAGGCCCACGCGCAACCAGGCGCGGTCATACGGCTCGCCGAGCGTGAGTTCCGTGGAGGACAACTGCGCCGAGGTATTGTTAGCAGAATCCGCATCCGGCAAAGGCTGCTGCGCGGACAGCGCGACGTTTTGCGCCGCCGTGGCCGCAGCCGCCGACTTCGCACCCGCCGTGGCCGCGTTAGGCGCGGTTTGCGCACCGGCCGGCGACAGGTCGGCGCTTTGCGTGCCGCCCGACTTCGTGCGCGAATCGGCCAGCGCGAGCGCTGCCTGAAGGCGCTTCAGGTACTCCTGTTCGAGGCCCGGATCGTTCGGCTTCGGCACCCAGGTGCTCGAATCGTTATTCGTGCCGGTGAGCGCCTCACGCATGCCCTTCTGGCTGATGAACACGTAAGTGCCGCCGTTGGGCGCCGCTTCGAGACGCGTGCGGTACTTGTTGCGCTCCGAAGTCACATAGCTGTTGCCCATGGCCTTGGACAGCGTGTTGCGAATCAGGCCGTCGTTGATCTGCGCGTGGGTTTCGTTCCAGTCGGTTTCCATCACGCCCTTGTCGCGCTGGTCGACCACCAGCAGGAAACCCTGCTCCTGCCAGAAGCGGCGGATTTGCGCCCATGCCTGCTCGGGCGCCTTGTTGTCGATGACGAGCCAGCTTTCCGTGCCGTCGCGCTGGATATGCATGCCGGCGACCGGCGGCACCACCACGACGGAATTGGCCGACGGCGCCTGGGCCTGGACCTGCTTGAGCGTGGACAACGAGGTTTCGCCGCCCTGCGGGGGCAACGAACGCTGATCGGCCGTCTCATCAATCATGTTCGGCGGTACGGCAAGTGACACCTGCTTCGATTTCGAGTCGCTCTTGTAGTCGATTTTGGTCGGCGACGAAGTACTGCAGCCGGCGACCAGACCGCCTGCCATCAGCATTACTGCAAACCGCTTGGTAAGACGAAGATCAGTCATGTTCGGGGAATCCTTCCGCTACGCCACGGCAAGTTTCCGTGGATCAACCCGACATTTTACCGATCCCGGCGGACTGTGTGCAAAAAGCCGGGTTTGCCTGTGAATTGAGCAGCGCGCGCCGCGCGTGAAACCGCCCTGGATCGACGCGCGTAGAGAATACGCCACCTGCTCGCCTGGTGAGTTTTCACTGCTTGCGAGAGCGTGGTTTTCGCACAGGAAAGCGGCTCGCAGCGCGGCGGATTTAACAATCGCCCACATTTCCCAAGCGCCTGTCAGATACACCCTACTTACTCGTCAGAACATTGATTCGACGGCCTTTTCCGAGACCGTCGCACGATCAATTTTGAGACCTCAAAAATCGTCGAGTAGCGCTTCTGGTAACGGTCACAAAACCCCGGTGATATCTTGAAATGGACATCTCAAAAAGCCTTCGAGAGCGCCGACCAGGAGACCGATCGTCATGCCATTGCCCACTTTCACACCCAGCCTCGCCGTTTGCGCACTGGCGGCTGTCATGTCGTGCCTCAGCGCCGACGCACGCGCCCAATTGGGCGGCGCCATGCCGGCTCAAGCGGAGTCGAACGCGAGCGCGCCGCGCCCCTTGTTGAATGGCGCACTGCGCATGCGCACGCTGACCGACGCGGGCAACACGACCATCAACGAATACGCCACGAACACCGGCCAGATCATCGCCTACGCGTGGCAGGGCCCAACCATGCCCGACCTGCGCGCACTGCTCGGAAAGTACGCCGACTCGTATCGAGCGGGCGCGCAAGCGGCGCCCGCGGACGCCAATCTGCACGTCTCGCGCGTGGCACGGCCGGACGTGGTCGTGGAATCCGGCGGACCGATGCGCGGCTACGTGGGACGCGCATGGCTGCCCGCCGCGCTGCCGCCCGGCGTCACCGCCGACGATTTCCAGTGACGCAACCGCATCAGGACTCCGCTTCCACCCATGCTCCCGACGCCATGAAACCCGCCCTTCGCCTTTACGCCCTGCTCCTCGTCTGCGCCGCCTTCTCGGGGTGCGGCGGCGGTGGCGGCAGCACGCCGGCCACGACTTCCCCGACCGGCGCCGCCGCTCCGGCCAGCGGCCCGAGTGCCGCCAGTGCGCCGTCTGCCGCCGCGCCGCCCGCCGCGCCGGGTTCCGGCACGAGCGGCTCCGTGCCACAGTCGAATACGCCGAACGTCCAGCCGATCATGGTCACGAGCGCGCCAGGTCTGACGCGCAACATGTTGACGACGAGCGTCACCGTCTGCCAGCCCGGCACCAGCAACTGCGCGACGATCGACAATGTTCAGGTCGACACCGGCTCGCACGGCTTGCGGATTCTCGCGTCGGCGCTGCCGGCGAGCCTGCCGCTCGCGGCAATCGCATCGGGCGCCGGGATCGCAGGCGAGTGCGCGGTGTTCGGCGGCGGTTACACGTGGGGGGCGGTGCGCAGCGCGGACGTGCGCATGGCCGGTCAGCTAGCCGCGTCGATCCCGATCCAGACGATCGCCGACCCGGCGCTGCCCGCCGTCCCCGCCGACTGCGCCGGCTCCGGCCGGGCCATGCAGACGGTGGCGGGCCTGCGCTCGAACGGCATTCTCGGCGTCGGCCTGTTCGCGGCCGACTGCGGCAGCGGCTGTGTGAATGCGGCGCTGCCGCGCTGGTACTACAGCTGCAATACTGGCGGTACGGGCAATGCGGGCAATGCGGGCGAAGCGTGCCAGCCGAGTACTCAGGCGCTCGCGCAGCAGGTGACCAATCCGGTCAGCCGCTTCGCGCTCGACAACAACGGCGTGGTGATCGACTTGCCGGCTATCGCCGACGCCGGCGCGGCCAGCGTATCGGGTTCGATGATCTTCGGCATCGGCACGCAGGCGAATAACGTGCTCGGCGGCGCCAGCGTCCTCAAGGCGAACAGCGTGACGGGCTACGTTGTCACCACGAGCGGCGGTCAGACTTTTTCGCAAAGCTATCTCGATAGCGGCTCGAATGGGCTCTTCTTCCGCAATACGCAGTTGCCGCAGTGCGGTTTCTGGTACTGCCCCTCTTCGGTACAGGCCGCGAGCGCCGCGATCACGGGTACGGATGGCGCGTCGAGCACGGTGTCGTTTGCGATCGGCAATTCGAGCGCGCTGTTCGCGTCGGCGAATAACGCGTTCAATAACCTCGCCGGCGTGGCCAGCAGCGGCTTCGGCTGGGGCCTGCCGTTCTTCTTCGGGCGACGCGTCTTTACGGCGATCGCCTCGCGCGAGACGTCAGCGGGCCCGGGTCCTTATTATGCGTTCTGAGCTTCCGAACAGGCGGCTTCTTTCGGCGCAGAAAATTCCCAAATTCGTCGACCGGACAGATTTGATATCCATTGGCTACGATAATTCTCGCATCCGGCTAACTCGCTTCCAATTAGTTAGTCATGCAAATTCTGGAATTGTCGGCAGATGGAAGAACCCACTTTTTCGCTCGATCACTTCGAGCAGCTCGTTTATACGCAACAGCACGTCAAGGCTGCGATCCAGTTCATTGCCGCGCTAGCGCTCCTTCAGCAGAAGCGCGGCAAGCTGGACGGCAGCTTTCTTGCCTCGGGCATCGCCGATCTGCCGCCTGACGAGCAACGCCAGCGCTTCTGCACACGCCTTGCGAGCGCGGCTTCAACCCTGTTCGCCGACCCGGCGTTCAAGCTTCCGCATGAGTGCTTCAGGCTGCTGCTGACATTGCACGAATGGGTCGGACTGGTGTTCTCCTCCACCCCATTCGGCAACGCGGACCACGTGGCCCGCAACCTGAATCCGCGTGGTCCGGATAACGCCCAGTTTCTGCCCGGCGACAGCTTCGCCGAGAAACTTTGCGTGCTCTATTCAACGGAATCCGAATTCGAACTCGACTTCGCCGCGCTGTGGGCGTACAACAAATCCCTCGCCGCCTGTCTCGCCCTCGTGTTGCTTGCGCCGGTCTTCAAGGGCTCGGCGAGCGCGCATATCAAACGCGAGGCGCTGATGGAATGGCTGCCCGGCAAACTGCAGCAGATCGACGACCTCGACGACCTGCCCACCGCCCTGCTGCATAACGCGTATATGTTCTGCAGCTACGCGGACACGCCACGGCGCCATGAGATCAAACGCGACATCAACGCACTGGTGCGCCGCAAGCTGGCTCAATTGGGACTGACCGACCTTCCCGCGTCGCAGCGGGCCCGAGCGAAAAACCGCAAACAACGCGGCAAAAAGCCGCTCATGGTCGTCGTACTCGAGTGGTTCGGCGGCGCCCATTCGATCTATCGCACGCACTCGCGCACGCTCGAAGCCGCGCGCGAGCAGTTCGAGGTGGTGGCCTTCAGCTTCGGCTATGCCATCGACGACATTGGGCGCGCGGTGTTCGACCGTTTCATCGAACTGGAAGAGCCCGAATATCTTGGCGAATGTCTGAAAACGATTCGCGACTTTGCCGAGGCGCAACAGCCCGACGTGCTCTATATGCCGAGTGTCGGCATGTTCGCGCTGACCGTGTTCATGTCGAACCTGCGCATCGCGCCGCTGCAGATCGCCGGGCTCGGCCACCCGGCCACGACTCATTCCGACAAGATCGACTATGTCAGCGTCGAGGAAGATTATGTCGGCGATCCCGCCTGCTTCAGTGAGCGTCTGCTGAAACTGCCGAAAGACGGGCAGCCGTACCGGCCGTCGGTAGCGCTGCCGGACATCGTCGCCGAGATGCCGCCCTCGCGCGAAACGCTGGAGGTCGTCATTACGGCCAGCGCCATGAAGCTCAATCCCGGCTTTCTCGAAGCGTGCCGCGAGATCGGCGCGCGCGCCGCGACGCCAGTCGAGTTTCACTTCATGAGCGGCGTGCCCGCCGGTTTGCCGCTCGAGCGTATGCGCGAAGTGATCCGCGAGGCGCTGCCGCGCGCGGTCGTCCACGGCTTTCACGATTACGCGGACTACCTGGCCCGCGTCAATCGCTCCGACCTTTTTCTCAGCCCGTTTCCGTTCGGCAATACCAACGGTATTGTCGACGCGCTCACGCTGGGTTTGCCCGGCGTCTGCAAACGCGGGCCGGAAGTGTTCGAGCGGATCGACGGCGCGCTGTTCGAACGCACGGGCATGCCGTCGTGGACTACGGCGGAGAGCGTGGAGGATTACATTGCCGCCGCCGTACGGCTGATCGACGCGCATGGCGAGCGCGCCGCCTTGCGGCAGCGGCTGATCGACACACGGGCGGTAGATCGATGCTTTGACGGGCGGCCGCAGGCGTTCGCTGAAAGCGTGCTGCGGCTGGTGCGGGATAAGCAGCGCCACCGCGAGGAGGCGATGGCTTGAGGTTTGTCGTGACTTGCGGCGCGTTGTAGTTTGAGGCTTGCCTTCGGCTTGAGGCTTGCCTCTGGCTTGAGGCTTGCCTCTGGCTTGAGACTTGCCTCTGGCTTGAGACTTGCCGTGGCTTGATGTTTGTCGAATCTTGCGGCGCGTTGCAGCTTGACGCGCTATTCGGTCGCGTTTGCGGGCGGGGTCACGAGATTGGCCGGTGCGAGCCAGTTGAATGCGTTCAGCGTTGGCCCGTGGAACGTGCATTCGGCGGCGGCTGGCGTGACGATCTTCTGCGGTTTGGCAGGTGTGAGCGAGACTGCTTCGGTCGCCGAAGCAGTTGATGCACCTGATGCACCTGATGCACCAACAGACACCGCCGACGCCGCGTGCGCGCCCGACGCGCTCAACGGCGCCGTTGCTGTTGCCGCCGAAGCCGAAGCCGAAGCCACCACATGCTCGATCGATCCCTCGACCACCACCCGCGAGCCGTAAATGCCTGCGCCCGCATGGCCGATTTTCAGCGTATCCGTCGAGGTGTCCGCCAGCTTGCTTCGCATCAACTGCTCGCATGCGTCCGTGTTCTTGTAGACGGTCGTACAGGCCGCCAGCAGCGCAGCAGCGGTCGTGACGCAGGCGATAGAGAGAATCCGAATCTTCATTGATGTTCCGTTTTTCAAGCCGTCCGCAATTGTAGCTTACGACTTACTTGACCTGCACCCGCTCTGCGCGCCGTATGCGATCTCGTTGAACGCTCGTTGCGTGCCGGCCGCTTCTGACGATGAACCCTTTCACCGCCTACCCGGCACGGGTATGCCGCAGTAACAGCTCGATCGCATGACCGCTCGACCGCATGACCACTTGACCGCAACAGTTCGCACCGGCATCGTGTCAACCGGCCGCAACTCATCGACGCGCCGCCAACTTCCCGACCGGGCCTCGCGACGAACCTCGCTTCGCCTTACAGCCTTTATCACTGAGTACCGATCCGCTTTCCTGCATGTTCAGCCTTGCCCTGCTCGCCGTCGCGGGTTACACCGCCACCAACATCGACAACCTGTTCGTGCTGCTCGCGTTCCTGGCGGAAGCCGGCAGCGAGCGGCGGCGCGTGATCGCCGGGCAGTATGCCGGTTCGCTGGTCTTGATCGTGGGGTCGATACTGCTCGCCGGATTGCTAAAGCATTTGCCGGCTGGATATGTCGGTTTGCTCGGCATCCTGCCGATTGGCGTGGGGCTCGCCAAAGCGTGGGAGCGCTTTGGCCGCGGTAACACGCAGGAGGATGAGACGGTACGTGCCGACGGCGAGTCGACCGCTTCGCGCGGCTCATCCTGGTGGGTGGTGGCCTGCGTAGCCATCGCCAACGGTTCCGACAACCTCGCCGTCTATGTGCCGTTGTATGCCAGTCACTCACACAACGAGGGCGCGTTCATCTCGCTGGTCTTTATCGTGATGATCGGACTCTGGTGCGCCGGCGCGGTGTGGCTCGTGAAACATCCATTGCTCGGTGCGCCAATCCGTCGCTACGGCACCGCGCTCTTACCGCTGATCCTGGTGATCATCGGCGGCTCGGTGATCGCGCAAAACGATACGCTGCGGATCATGTTCGGAGTCTGGGCAAAGCTTCATTGACTGATGGCAATCTGCCCGCAGGCAAGCAGGAAAGCAAATCGCCGAATAAAACGGCATGGTCCGTGCAGGGATGCGCGCGTTCTATCCAGCGCACGATACGGCACGACCTTCGTTCGCGCGACCGCTCAATTCGACGGCGCTTGCGGTTGCACATAGGTGCGCACGCCGGCAAGCGGTGAACCATAGCCGCCGGAATTCGTGTGGTTCGGTAAGCCGTTGACCAGTTGCGCGCGCGGGTCGGTCGGATTAAGGTTCATTTCCCCAGCCTGCTGATTGCCGTGCGTTGGATATTCGCTGCCTCGCGCGGCATTCGGCATCAAACGCGTGCTGTTTTGCGGTGCGTTCATGTCGTCCTGCGGGCTCAGTCCCTGCGCCCCCGCCTGCGCGGCGATCGCGCATGCGGCTGTGCACAGTAAAGCCCGACCTACCCGCAACATCGTCGATGCTCGTTTCATACCTGCCTCCGGCCAATGAAATGAAGTGAATCAAGTCGCGCTCGATATACACCAGGCCTGCGCGCGACGGCAAACGCTGATTACACCCTCATCACGCTATTTATACGCGCCACCCGGCGCTTCGGATTCGGCAATCGTGGCGCGAGCCACGGCAAACAGGGAAACCGGCGGCGACGGTCTTTTATTCCGCGCCGCGGCGGCGGCCAACGTCTCTTTTTCCCGCCGCCGCGGCCACTGTCTTTTTTCTCCCGCCGCAGCGCCGGCCACGCAAATCCAGCAAGCGCCTATCCTTATGACGATTGCCGATTTCCCTCGAAGGCCGATCGAACCCGATAATGGATGCCATGAACCCTCGCCCCGATCTCCCAGCCCGCGCGTTGCGCACCACGCTCGCGGCGTTCAGTGCGGCGCTGCTCGTTGCCGCCTGCGCCAATCCGTCAGTCTCGACTTCCCCCTCCGCGTCGGCCAGTCCGGCGCTGCTCGACGCGGCCATTGCCGGACCACAGCGCGGCGACAAGGCCCGCGCGCGCGATATCTACCGCCATCCGAAAGAGACGCTGCAATTCTTCGAACTCGCGCCGTCGCAAAGCGTGCTGGAGATCGAGCCGGGCGGCGGCTGGTACACGGATATCCTCGCGCCCTACCTGCACGACCACGGCAAGCTCTACGAGGCGCAGTACGACGGCCCGCTGAACACGCCGTCGGCGGAGGCACAGGCGAGCCGGGCTGCGTTCGCGCGCAAGCTGGCGGCCACGCCCAACGTCTACGGGAAGGTCGTGGTCGGCACGTTGCACGCCGGCCAGTTCAACGGTTTTCCGGCCGATGCCAGCGTCGACGAGGTGCTGACCTTCCGCAATATCCACAACTGGATCAAGGACGGCCAGATCGACGCGAACCTGCGCGCCTTTTATGCCGCGCTCAAGCCGGGCGGCGTGCTCGGCGTCGAGGAACACCGCGCGGCGCCGGGCACCACGCTGCAACAGACCATCGAAACCGGCTACGTGACCGAAGACTACGTGATCGAACACGCGCGCGCGGCCGGCTTCGAGCTGGCCGGCAAGAGCGAGGTGAACAGCAACCCGCGCGACACCAGGAATTACCCCAACGGCGTCTGGTCGCTGCCGCCGACCTTCGAAGGCGGCGACGTCGACCGGGCGAAATACGCGGCCATCGGCGAATCGGATCGCATGACCTTGCGCTTCGTGAAACCGGCCCACTAACCTCGCGCCGCCCGGGACGGCGCTTGACGCCGTCCCAATAATATGTTCCTATTGTGCCCTATGTACCGCGCCCAGACCATCCTATCGCTACTACTAGCCCCCTCTACCGGGCTAGGTCTGCTGCTGCGCGCTTCCATCTGATATACCCGAAGCACCGCTCAATTCCCCAGTAACTGACCCAGCCCCGGTTTCCGACCGGCGCCCAGTTATGTCTTTTCGTCGTCCGGTCGACTCCCAGCTATCTGGTCTCACCCACGGACGATGAAAATGTTGAAGAACCCTGCTACCAAATACCGCGCGTTCAAGCCCATCAACTTGACGGATCGCCAGTGGCCGTCGCGCACGATCACGCATCCGCCGATCTGGATGAGCACCGACCTGCGCGACGGCAACCAGTCGCTGTTCGAGCCGATGGATGCACAGCGCAAGATGCGCATGTTCAAGACGCTGGTGCAGATCGGCTTCAAGGAAATCGAAGTCGCGTTTCCGTCCGCGTCGCAGACCGACTTCAATTTCGTGCGCGAGTTGATCGAAGGCGGCCATATCCCCGACGACGTCACGATCGAAGTGTTGACCCAAGCCCGCGACGACCTGATCGAACGCACTTTCGAGTCCTTGCGTGGCGTGCCGCGCGCCATCGTCCACCTGTACAACGCGACCGCGCCGGAATTCCGCAAGATCGTCTTCAATCTGGAAAAGAGCGGCGTGAAAGAACTGGCGCAAAACGCGGCCCGCACGATGAAGCGCATTGCCGCCACCATGCCGGAAACACAGTTCACGTTCCAGTACAGCCCGGAAGTGTTCAGCGGCACCGAGATCGAATTCGCCAAGGAAGTCTGCGACGCCGTGTTCGACATCTGGGAACCGACGCCGGAACACAAGGCGATCGTCAACTTGCCGGCCACCGTTGAAATGTCCACGCCGAACATCTACGCGGACCAGATCGAGTGGATGCACCGCAATCTCAAGCGCCGCGATTCGCTCTTCATCTCCGTGCATCCGCATAACGATCGCGGCACTGCGGTGGCCGCGGCAGAACTCGCTGTGATGGCCGGCGCGGATCGTATCGAAGGCTGTTTGTTCGGCAATGGCGAGCGCACCGGCAACGTCGATCTCGTTACGCTCGCGTTGAATCTGTACACGCAGGGCGTCGATCCGGGCCTCGACTTCTCGAACATCAACGAAGTCGCGCGTACCGCGGAAGAATGCACGCAATTGCCGATCCATCCGCGTCACCCGTATGTCGGCGATCTGGTGTTTACGGCCTTCTCGGGTTCGCATCAGGATGCGATCAAGAAGGGCTTCGCGGTGCAAAAACCGGACGCGGTCTGGGAAGTGCCCTATATGCCGATCGATCCGGCCGACCTCGGCCGTACGTACGATTCGGTGATTCGCGTGAACAGCCAGTCGGGCAAAGGCGGCATTGCCTATCTGCTCGAACAGGGCTATGGCGTGGTGTTGCCGCGCCGTCTGCAAGTGGACTTCAGCTCGGCCGTGCAGCGCTTCACCGACGACAGCGGCCAGGAAGTCACGTCCGCGCAGATCTGGGAATTGTTCCAGCAGGAGTACGTGCAGAACACCGCGCCGATTCATTACGTCGGCCATAGCCTGTCCGAGCGCGAGGGACGTGAGCACATCAAACTCACGGTCGACATCAACGGTACGCGACGGGTGCTGACCGGCGCAGGCAACGGCCCGCTCGACGCCTTGATGCACGCGATCGGCGTGCCGGTGCGCATTCAACATTACGAAGAGCGCGCGTTGACTCAAGGCGCCGATGCACGCGCGGTGGCGGTGGCCGAAATGGCCGGCGCCGATGTGACCGGCAGCGCGTTCGGCGTCGGCATCGATGCGAATCTGGTGACGGCGTCCATTCGCGCGGTGATCAGCGGCGTGAATCGCGCTTATGCCCGTGTCAATGCGCAGGCGAAGGAACGTTTCTTCGACGCCGCGATGAACGATGCCACGGAGAGCGTGGGCGTTTAAGGTTTGATGTGCGTGGCTAAGCGGTTGTAGCCGTGATGTTCAAAGGGGGGCGTTTCGACGCCCCCCTTTTCTTTTGGGTTGTTGGAATGACGCGTTGGTGCGTGAGGCGCGGCGTCGCCTCCGCAGCGCCGCTGAAAATGACACCGTTCAACTCCCACTGCCGCCTTCCACTACCCTCAGGTGGACCCGCTCGATGCAGTCCACTCATCCGGCAGACTATGGGTCAGCGTCGACACGAAACGCTCGGTCTCCGGCGCACGCGGTTGCATGAAGATTTCACGCGACGGACCGGCCTCCACCACCACGCCGTTGTTCAGAAACACCACGTCGCGCGCGATCGTTGCGGCGAGCCGCAAGTCGTGCGTGGCCATCAGCATCGTCATGCCTTCGGTGGCGAGTTGCTTGAGCACCTCCACGACTTCCGCGGCAAGACCGGGGTCGAGCGCCGAGGTCGGCTCGTCGCACAGCAATACTTCCGGCGAAGGCGCCAATGCCCGCGCAATCGCCACACGCTGCTGCTGACCGCCCGAAAGCGTCGAAGGCCACGCATCCGCCTTGTGCGCGATGCCGACCTTCTCGAGCAATTCGTCGGCGCGAATCCGGGCCCTTTCTTTATCCCACTTCTGCACGGTGAGCAAACCTTCCATCACGTTCTGACGCACCGTCAGATGCGGAAACAACTGGAAGTTCTGAAAGACCATGCCGGTGCGGCGGCGAATGGTCAGCACCGCTTCACGCGAGGGTTTGTGGTCGCGACTGAATTCCAGCCGCTGGTCGCCGAGTTCGAGCGAACCGGACTCGGGAATCTCGAGCAGATTCACGCAACGCAGCAGCGTGCTTTTGCCGCTGCCTGAAGGACCGATCAATGCGGTGACATTACCCGGAGCGAGTTGCAGATCGACCGAGTTCAGCACCCGTTGCCCGCCGAAGTACTTGTCGATTTTTTCCAGTCGGATCATCAGTTGCCTGCATGGAAAAGTGCGTGGCGGCCGAATTTGCGCTCGAGCCTGACTTGCGCCGACGACAACACCGAACTGAAGACCAGATAAACCAATGCCGCCTCGGTATAAAGAATCAGCGGCTCGTAAGTGACCGACGCGATCCGCTGTGCCGCCTGAAACACCTCGGGCACGGTCAGCACCGCGGCGAGCGACGTGTCCTTCACCAACGCGATGAACGAATTGGACAGCGGCGGCAGCGCGACGCGCGCCGCCTGCGGCAGGATCGCGCGACGCAAGGCCTGCTCGCGCGTCATACCCATCGAATACGCCGCTTCCCACTGCCCTTTCGGAATCGACTCGATCACGCCGCGTATCACTTCGGAGTTATACGCGCCGACATTCAGCGAAAACCCGATGATCGCCGCCGTCAAGGGATCGAGCACGATGCCAACGTTCGGCAATCCATAGAAGATCACGAAAAGTTGCACGAGCAACGGTGAGCCGCGAAACAGCCACACGTAGAAACGCACGATCGCCACGGCCCACTTCGGTCCGAACAGGCGGACCAGCGCGACGATGAACGCGAGCGCCAGCCCGATGGCGACCGAGACCAGCGTGAGCGGCACGGTAAACACGAGCCCCGCATACAGCAGGGGCCACAGCGACTGCGCCATCAGATGCAACCATGCCGGCATGATTCAGACTCGCGGAAGGCGTTTACTGGGAGACGTCTTTGCCGAAATACTTCTGCGAGATTTTCGCGTAGGTGCCGTCTTTCTTGATGTCGGCGAGCGCCTTGTTGATCGCGGCCTGCAATTCGGGGCTGCCCTTGCGGATCAATACAGCGGACTTGTCGCTGCTGTCGCTCGACGTATCGAGCGCGGCGATTTTCACCTTCGCGTCCGGCTTGTGCTTCTTGAAGTCGAGGAACGACAGCGAATCGTTGACAGTGGCATCCACACGGCCCGAGGTCAGCAGATCGATCGACTCATTGAAGCCTTGCACGGGAATCACTTCCGCGCCGTGCGCGGCCGCGATCTTGCCGAAGTTGCTGGTCAGCGTGTTCGCCGACTTCTTGCCTTTCAGGTCGTCGAAATTCTTGATCGTGGTGTTGTTCGACTGCACGATCAAGGCTGCGTGCGATGTGATGTACGGGTCGGAGAAATCGTATTTGACCTTGCGCGCGTCGGTGACGGCCACTTCATTGATCACCGCATCGTAGCGGTTCACGTCGAGACCCGCGATCAGACCGTCCCATTTGCCTTCCACGAATTGCGGCTTGACGCCGAGACGCTGCGCGATCGCGGTGCCGATTTCAACGTCGAAGCCGGTCAGCTTGCCCGACTCGTCGTGATAGGTGAACGGAGCATAGGTGCCTTCAGTGCCGATCCGGAACACGCCGGCCGATTTGATCTGCGCGAGTTCATCGGCGGCGAATGCGGAGCTCACGGCCACAGCCTGGAACAACGCGATCAGCAGAATGGAACGAATCGATTTCATCAGGCGGCTCCGTCAAATATGCCACGTCGGTGGCTTGGTCTTGTGTTGGACAATCCTCACCGGCGCTTGCGCCCGGCTGAGTGGGCGGACTGTAGCAAATGGCCTGGGTTTTTACAAAGGATCAGGTTTTCGATCCATATGCGCTTGCGTGCTAAGCGAGCAGCCATGACCTCCACTAAGACGTGGATTCCCACTCTACAGCAGATAGAACAGACGCGGCATGCATCGCAACATGGAACCCATGTCGCGCGCCATCGGGGAAAACGCGAGAGGGGGCACGGCCGCGGCGAACGCGCGGCATGAAAAAACGGGCGGCGCCGCATTCGATGCCGGCGCCGCCCGTGGGACTGCGAACCGCTTACCGCTCGACCGGATGCGGCTCCTTGCGCTTGTTGGCGACCCGGATCGCGTCGAAGTAAGCCCCGTTAGGCGGGCGCTTCAGATAACGGCCCGCACCGCGCACCGCGCGCAATTCGCCGTCGGTCCAGGCGAGCGCGCCTCGCGTGAGCGTGTGCATCGCCACGCCTTGCACCGTCATGCCTTCGAACACGTTGAAGTCGACTTTCTGATGATGCGTCTTCACCGAAATCGTTTTGCTCGCGTTCGGGTCCCACACCACCAGATCGGCATCCGCGCCGACCCGCACCGCGCCTTTGCGCGGATAGAGGTTGAAAATCTGCGCGGCGTTCGTCGACGTAATGCGCACGAACTCGTTCGGCGTGAGACGCCCGGAGTTCACGCCGTGATGCCAAAGCACCGCCATCCGGTCTTCCACGCCGCCGCAGCCGTTCGGGATCCTGGTGAAGTCCTCGCGCCCCATGGCCTTCTGCGACGCGCAGAACACGCAGTGATCGGTTGCCGTGGTGTGCAACTGGCCGGCTTGCAAACCGCGCCACAGCGCCTCGCGATGTTCGGCCGAGCGGAACGGCGGGCTCATCACATGGGCCGCCGCGCGGGTCCAGTCGGGATCGCGGTACACGGCTTCGTCGATCACCAGGTGGCCTGGCAACACTTCGCCGAATACCCGCAGACCTTCGCTGCGCGCGCGCGCGATTGCATCGACTGCGTCTTTCGCGGACACGTGCACGATATACACCGGTACGCCCAGCACCTGCGCGATCCGGATCGCGCGATTGGCCGCTTCGCCCTCCACTTCCGGCGGCCGCGATAACGGATGCGCCTCCGGACCGGTAAAACCTTTAGCGAGCAACTGACGCTGCAACTGGAACACCAGCTCACCGTTTTCCGCATGCACGGTGGGCAGCGCGCCGAGTTCGAGCGAACGTGAGAAGCTGTTCACCAGCACTTCGTCGTCGGCCATGATCGCGTTCTTGTAGGCCATGAAGTGCTTGAAGCTCGACACGCCGTGCTCCTCCACCAACGTGCCCATGTCGCGATAGACCGAATCGTCCCACCACGTCACCGCGACGTGAAAACCATAATCCGCGGACGCCTTTTCGGCCCAGCCGCGCCATTCCCTGAAGGCGTCCATTAACGGCTGCTTCGGGCTTGGAATCACGAAGTCGATGATGCTCGTCGTGCCGCCCGACAAACCCGCCGCCGTGCCCGTGTAGAAATCGTCGCTCGCCGTGGTGCCCATGAACGGCAATTCCATATGCGTGTGCGGATCGATGCCACCGGGCATCACATACTGCCCGCCGGCGTCGACGATCGTGGCGCCCGCCGGCGCCTCCAGGTCCGCGCCGATCTGCAGGATCGTGCCGCCGTCCTGCGGGTCCGCACACAACACGTCCGCACGATACGTGTTCTCCGCGTCGATAATCGTGCCGCCGCGAATCAGGGTCGTCATGTTGCCGCCTCCTTATGAACTGCTGGTTTCGGTGCTACGTACTTCGTTTCGTCGATACGCGTGCTCGCGTCTCAGGCACTCGCCACGCGCGCACTCGGCCCTTTGCTCAGCTTCATCCACGCGCTGTATACGATCGACGCCAACGCCAGTCCGACAAACCACGCATACGTATAGAGCGTGTTGAAGATCGCCGGCACGTTCGGGAACGACGCCGGAAACGCGGTGTGCAAAAAGCCCGGCAGATTCGGCAGCACGCCGATCACGAGTGCGACCACCGCGCCGACATTCCAGCCGCCGGTATAGCTGTACTCGCCGTGTTCGTCGAACAGTTCACGCGTGTCGAGCCGGGTGCCGCGAATCAGGAAATAGTCGACCATCAGAATACCCGCTACCGGTCCGAGCAGCGCCGAGTAACCGACCAGCCACGTGAAGATATAGCCCTGCGTGGTGGCGAGAATCTTCCACGGCATCATCACGATCGCGATGGTCGCGGTAATCATGCCGCCCACGCGATACGAAATGCCCTTGGGCCACAGGCTCGAAAAATCATAAGCCGGTCCGACCAGATTCGCCGCGAGATTGCAGCACATCGTGTCGAGCGTGAGGATGATCAGCGCGACACCCACGCCGATGCCGGTCATGCGGCTCGTCAGATCGATCGGATCCCAGATCGCCTTGCCGTAGATCACCACGGTGGCCGACGTGACCACTACCGAAATCACCGAGAGCAACGCCATCGGCACCGGCAAGCCGACTGACTGACCGATGATCTGATCACGCTGCGTTCTGGCAAAGCGCGTGAAGTCGGGGATATTCAGTGCGAGCGTGGCCCAGAACCCCACCATTGCCGTAAGGCCTGGCCAGAAGGTGGCCCAGAACATGCCCTCCTTCTTGCCGCCCGGCACGAATTGCGACGGCGCCGACAGCATCGAGCCGAGACCGCCGGCTTTCGAGGTCGCCCACCACACGAGCGCAATGCACATGACGATCTTGATCGGTGCGGACCAGCTTTCGAGCCAGCGGATCGAATCGGTGCCATGCACGATGAAGTAGATCTGCAGCGCCCAGAACACGAGGAAACACGCGAGTTGCGCGAGCGAGATGTCGAGAAACGGCAAAACCGCGCCGTGCAGCGCGTTGCCCGTGAGAATATTGAGCAGCGTGTAGATCGCGCTGCCGCCGAGCCAGGTCTGAATGCCGTACCAGCCGCACGCGACGATCGCGCGCAGCATTGCCGGCAATTTGGCGCCCTGGGTTCCGAACGAGGAGCGCACCAGCACCGCATACGGAATGCCGTGCTTCGCGCCCGCGTGGCCGATCAGCAGCATCGGCACCAGCACGATCAGGTTGCCGAGCAACACGGTCACCACGGCTTGCCACGGCGACATGCCCTCTTCCGTCAAGCCGGCGGCGAGCATGTAGGACGCGATGTTCATCACCATCCCCACCCACAGCGCGGCGAAGTGATACCACTTCCACGTGCGCTGTGCGACGCCGGTCGGCGCCAGATCGTCGTTGTATAGACTGCTGCCCTGCACGCCGGCCGCGAACTGCGGGTCGGCGGATTGCGCTGTCTGCTTCATCTAAAGATCTCCACTCGATCGTTGAGGCCCGCGCGGCTTCTTGCGGCGCGTCGGGCCATGGGAATGACAGGTTCAGTACTAGCGCTGCGTTTTTCCGACCCCATGCTGTTTCAGGCGGCTTTTGCCGCTGCGTGGGCATGGGCGTGCCCGGCGGTTTCGGCCGCGTCCGCTGTTGCCGCCTCTTGTGCGCCCACGCGCGCCGGGTTATTCGGATGCGTGGTCCAGTTCGCGTACTCGCCGTTGTCCACGCGCTCCATCGTGATGCACTGTTCGACCGGACACACATGCATGCACAGATTGCAGCCGACACATTCGGAGTCCATCACTTCAAAATGCCGGACGCCATCTTTTTCTTTCATGATCGCCTGGTGAGCCGTGTCTTCGCAGGCGATATGGCACAGGCCGCACTGAATGCACTTGTCCTGATCGATGCGCGCCTTGATGTCGTATTTGAGGTTCAGGTATTTCCAGTCGGTCACGTTCGGCACGGCGCGGCCGCGAATGTCGTCGAGCGTCGCGTAGCCTTTTTCGTCCATCCAGTTGGAGAGGCCGTCGGCGAGATCGGAAACGATACGGAATCCGTAGTGCATCGCCGCCGTGCAAACCTGCACGCTGCCCGCGCCGAGCACCATGAATTCGGCGGCGTCGCGCCATGAGGAGATTCCGCCGATGCCGGAAATCGGCAGGTTTGGCGTTTCCACGTCGCGTGCGATTTCCGCGACCATGTTCAGCGCGATCGGTTTCACTGCCGGGCCGCAGTAGCCGCCGTGGGTGCCCTTGCCGTCGACCATCGGCAGCGGCGACATCGCGTCGAGATCGACGGCGACAATCGAGTTGATCGTGTTGATCAGCGACACGCCGTCCGCGCCGCCTTTATAAGCCGCGCGCGAACCCAGACGAATGTCGCTGATATTCGGCGTGAGCTTGACGAGGCACGGCAGCTTCGTGCCCTCCTTGACCCAACGCGTGACCATCTCGACATATTCGGGCACCTGGCCGACCGCCGCGCCCATGCCGCGCTCGCTCATGCCATGCGGGCAGCCGAAATTCAATTCGACCGCATCGGCGCCGGTGTCCTCGACGAGCGGCAGGATCCACTTCCAGTCGCGCTCGTTGCACGGCACCATCAGCGAGACGATCATCGCGCGATCGGGCCAGTCGCGTTTGACTTGCGCGATTTCCTTCAGATTGACCTCGAGCGGACGGTCGGTAATCAGTTCGATATTGTTCAAACCCGCAATACGCTGGCCGTTCCATTGCACCGCGCCGTAACGCGAGCTCACGTTCACCACGTGCGGGTCGAGGCCGAGCGTTTTCCACACCACGCCGCCCCAGCCCGCCTCGAAGGCGCGGTTCACGTTGTAGGCTTTGTCGGTCGGCGGCGCGGAGGCGAGCCAGAAGGGATTCGGCGAGGTGATGCCGGCAATCGTACAGCGCAGATCGGCCATGTTCGGCTCCTTGGGGACTGCTGTTTTTTGTCTGGTATGACGCTTCGTTCAATTTGGCATGGTTCGTTCAGGCGGCCTTAACCGCTGTACGAGCGAACTGTGCGTCGATCGCGGCAGCGGCGATTTTGCCGTCCTGCACCGCCTGCACCGTGAGGTCGATGCCGCCGGTAGCCGCGCAATCGCCGCCGGCCCACACGCCCACGAGCGAGGTCTGGCCATTCGCATCGACCGCGATGCGGCTGCCGTCCAACGTCAGCAATTCCCGTTCGATGCCGACCGGCACCAGCGTTTGACCGATCGCCTTGAGCACCATGTCCGCTTCGACGACAAAGCGCTCCTCGCCACCATCATTCAACGTGCGTGCGAATTCGACACCCGTGACCACGCCGCCTTCGCCGATCAAACGCAACGGCGTGGCGTGCGTGACGAGCGTGACGCCGCTGGTCCGCGCGAAATCGCGCTCGGCCCACGTCGCGCTCATCGATTCGACGCCGCGCCGGTACACCATCGTCACCGAGGTCGCGCCGAGCTTGCGGCTTTGCACGGCCGCATCCACCGCCGTATTGCCGCCGCCGATCACGACGACCCGCCGGCCCACCGGCACCGTGCCAAGGTCGCTCGCGCTGCGCACCTGTTCGATGAAGTCCACCGCATTCATCACGCCACCAAGGTCCTCGCCTTCCATCGCAAGTGCCCGCACGCCGGTGAGACCGATCGCGAGGAACACGGCATCATGCTGCTTGCGCAGTGTGTCGAGGTCGACATCGCGTCCAAGCGAGACGCCGTGTCTGATCTCGATGCCGCCAACCGAGCACAGCCACTCCACCTCACGCTGCGCAAAATCGTCGACGGTCTTGTAGGCGGCAATGCCGTACTCGTTCAGACCACCGGCCTTTTCGTGAGCGTCGAAGATCGTCACGTTATGGCCGGCCAGTGCAAGACGGTGCGCACAGGCGAGTCCCGCCGGACCCGCGCCGACCACCGCAACGTGTCGGCCGGTTTCGGCTGCGCGCTTGAAGAGCGCTTCACCGCGCGCCATTGCCCAATCGGTGGCATGACGTTGCAGTGCGCCGATCGCCACCGGCTTCGCATCCTGATGGTTACGCACGCAGGCGCCTTCGCAAAGAATCTCTGTCGGGCAGACACGTGAGCACATGCCGCCCAGCGGGTTGGCGGACAGAATGTCCACGGCCGCGCCCTTCAGATTGCCGTTGCTGATCTTGCGGATGAAACTGGGAATGTCGATCTGCGTCGGGCAGGCGTTCACGCACGGCGCGTCGTAACAGTAGTGGCAGCGGCTCGCCGCCGCGGCCGCGGCGCTGGCGTCGAGCAACGGTGCGATGTCGGAAAACTCGCACGAGAGCTGCTCGGGCGACAGGCGCTGAGCGGCAATGTCGCCGGTTTGCTTGATGGCCATACGCGTTCCTTCTTCGATGTGAGGACGTAGCCGGTCCCGCCGGCCGCGCGTCAGGCGCAACCGGGACGGCATGTTTTAATGGGCACTACGGTGAAGCGGGTCGAACGGGTGGTAAGGACCGCAACCGCCAAAGCGTTATGACATCGTCATGAAACCGGCTCGCATGCCCGCTCCAGCATGGCGTGCAGCAACACGTTGGCGCCGGCTTCGATCCATTCGAAGGTGGCGTCCTCGATCTCGTTGTGACTGATCCCGTCCACGCACGGCACGAACACCATCGAGGTCGGCGCGACTTGCGACAGATAACAGGCATCGTGTCCCGCACCGGAAACCATATTGCGATGCGGATAACCGAAGCGTTCCGCCGCGGCGCGCACGGACTTCACGCAGGCTTCGTCGAAAGCGACGGGCGCGTAATAAAAGATCTGCTCGAGTTCGGTTTCGAGCCCGATGCCGTTCGCGATGTCCGCCACGCCCTTGCGCAACGCGGCGTCCATTTTCGCGAGCACTGCATCGTCCGGATGACGGAAATCGACGGTGAAGAACACGCGGCCCGGAATCACATTGCGCGAGTTCGGATAGACCTGCATCATGCCGACCGTCGCGCAACCGAACGGCGCGTTGTCCAGACCGATGCGATTGACCAGATCGACCACGCGAGCGGCGCCGAGCAAGGCGTCGCGACGGCGCGGCATGGGCGTCGGACCCGCGTGCGCCTCCTGCCCCGTCAGCGTGATTTCGTACCAGCGCTGACCTTGCGCATCGGTCACCACGCCGATGGTTTTCTGTTCCGCTTCGAGAATCGGCCCTTGTTCGATATGCAGCTCAAAGGCGGCGTGCAGTGGCCGCCCACCGCACGGTACATCGCCCGCATAGCCGATGCGTTCGAGTTCCTCGCCAATGGTTTTGCCATCTACGTCCTTGCGCGACAGACCGTAGTCGAGCGTGAACACGCCGGCGAACACGCCCGATGCCACCATGGCCGGCGCGAAGCGCGAGCCTTCCTCGTTGGTCCAGATCACCACTTCGACCGGATGCTCCGTCTCGATACCGTGATCGTTCAGACTCCGAATCACTTCGAGACCGCCCAGCACGCCGTAGATGCCGTCGAAGCGCCCGCCGGTCGGCTGCGAGTCGGCGTGCGAGCCGGTCATGACCGGCAGCGCGGCGGGATTGCGCCCGGCTCGACGCATGAACACATTGCCCATCTGATCGACACTGACTGTGCAGCCGGCTTGCTTCGCCCAACTCACTATCAGGTCACGCCCTTCCTTGTCGAGGTCGGTGAGCGCGAGGCGACAGACGCCGCCTTTGGGTGTCGCGCCGATCTTCGCCATCGTCATCAGACTGTCCCACAACCGCTTGCCATCGACCTTGATCGAGGTGGTGGGCTCTGCGCCCTTCAGCGCTTCGGATACCGCGTTCATTCGTCTCGCTCCTTTCGGTGAACCGACGTAAAACTGGTGCATCGGCGGCGGATTTTGGGGCGCTGCCGCACGCGGGCGGTGCATACGCGATGGGTTCGATCGCCTCTTATAGAGAGGGCAAACCCTGGGGTATCGCCCGCTCTTCCAATCCTGTCCAGTTGGACAGGTTGTAGACGATTAAACTCGCCAAATCAACACCTTTCGTGCGGTGAGAAACATAGCGAGAAGCGTGCCATTGCATTGCAGCATGGGTTTGGGGCGGGTAGCGAATGCACGTGTGAGCGCCGCGCCAAACGACTAGAATGAAGCGCGACGCGGCACAGATGCCGCCGAAGGCGAACATGAGAGACGACGACGTGGCGGCCGACATCACGGAAAATGAAGAAACACGCGCGCCTTTGCGGCGGCGCAAGGCACACATTCGCGAATCGAATGAAGCGCATCTTCTCGCATGCGCGGAGGCGGTTTTTGCGGAGCGCGGACTCGACGGCACGAGCACTGCGATGATCGCTGAGCGTGCAGGCTTACCGAAAGCCAACTTGCACTACTACTTCCCAACCAAGCTCGCGCTTTACCGGCGCGTGCTGGAAGATCTGTTCGAAGACTGGTATCGCGCGGCCGACACGTTCGAATGCAGCGACGACCCGGTCGAGGCGATTGGCGGCTATGTTCGCGCGAAAATGGAATTGTCGCGCCGCCGCCCGCTCGGTTCCAAGGTGTGGGCGAGCGAGATCATTCACGGCGCGGAACACATGGAGGACATTCTCACGGAGCGTGTGAAGCCGTGGCTCGACAGCCGTGTGAAGGTGATCGACAACTGGATCGCGCGCGGGTTGCTGGCGCCGGTCAATGCGCAGACGTTGATGTACATGATCTGGGCGACGACCCAGCACTACGCCGACTTCGATGCCCAGATTCGGGCGCTCAAAGGCAAACGTGCGTTGACGCAGAAAGCGTTCGAGGCGACGACGGAGGAAGTCGTGCAGTTGGTGATTCGGGCATGTGGCGCGGTGTCGCCGGAGACGTCGGACTAGTCCGAGGGGCGCGCATAAAGAAACTTCTGTTTCCGTCGCTATAGCTATTCCGCTTTCCATTTTATAATTATGACTATAGACATATGACTATAGGTACGATTATGGCGGGCAATCTGGTGTCGAAATCCGAGTTCAAGGCTAAAGCACTCGAATTTTTCAGGCAGGTGGAAACAACGGGAGAAAGCATGATAGTGACGGACCATGGCAAACCCGCAGTCGAAGTTCGTCCCTACCGAGGGGTCGAACGCAGCCCCCTCGAGGTACTGCGCGGCACGGTTTTGCATTACGACAACCCCACGGCACCTATTGGAGAGGACGATTGGGAGGCCGCGCGGTGATCGTTCTGGACACCCATACTCTGATCTGGTGGGCCACCGGCGATTCGACTTTAAGCAAGAAGGCAAGAACGGCTATCACGCACGAACTGGCTGACGGAGAAATTGCAGTCTCGGCGATTTCTGCATGGGAGATTGCCATGCTGGTACAGACGGAGAGGCTCGTGCTCTCCATGGATGTAAGCAGTTGGCTCGCCACGGTTTCCGCGATCGAAGCGGTACGCTTTGTGCCGGTCGATGTTGAAATTGCAACGAAGTCGGTCGATCTTCCCGGCGAGTTTCACAAAGATCCCGCCGACCGGATGATTGTCGCCACGGCGCGCAAGTTTGCGGTCCCCCTTATCACGAAAGACGAGAAAATCCGCGCCTACCCTCATGTCAAGACTATCTGGTGACCTATCGCAAGACCAGAAAGTCAGTGCCGCTTAACGACCGGACAAAGTCCGGTCAGTAAGTCTCCAGATGCAACCGCCCCTCACGCTTGAGCTTCCCCCACAGCGCCTCCCAATCCAGCTGGTGCTGCTCGCCGATCTCCTTGAGCGCCTGCAATACACCATCTTCCATGCCCTTCAATCCGCACACGTAGATATGCGTGTTGTCATCTCTTAGCATTTGCGCCACATCGACCGCGCGCTCGCGCATGACGTCCTGAACGTACCGCTTCGGCTGGCCCGGCGTGCGCGAAAACGCCAGATTGGTATCGATGAAATCCTTCGGCAGATTCGTGAGCGGGCCGAAGTACGGCAACTCTTCTTTAGTCCGCGCGCCGAAGAACAGCATCAGCTTGCCGGTCGCGCCCTTCAAGCGGCGCCGGCGGCGATACTCGGTCATCGCGCGCATCGGCGCTGAACCCGTACCCGTGCAGATCATCAGCAGATGCGAGTTCGGATGGTTGGGCATCAGAAAGGTGCCGCCGAACGGGCCGATCACGCTGACCACGTCACCCTTCTTCAGATCGCACAGGTAGTTCGAACACACGCCGTCGGTCGAATCGCCGTGCTGCTGCGAAACGCGTTTGACCGTCAGCGAAATGTTGTTATAACCGGGCCGCTCGCCATCACGAGGGCTCGCAATCGAATACTGGCGCGCGTGATGTGTGCGGCCATCGGCGCTCGCGCCGGGCGGCAGAATGCCGATCGACTGGCCTTCCAGCACCGGAAACGGCATCGAGCCGAAATCGAGCACGATATGATGAATGTCGCTGTCGGTCGAACCATCGGTGAGCCGGTAATTGCCGACCACCGTCGCGGCAGTCGGCGCTTTGTGCGTGTAGAGATTCACATACGGCTTCGCGGCCGACCACGGCGGCACGACCGAACCGCGCACGCTGTCCACTTCGATGCCGCTCGCGTCCGCAGGCGTATCGCCGTATGCGCCCGCGCCCGGCGATTCGTCCGCAGCGGGCACGGCCATTGTGTTCTGTTCCGGCAGGACGTCCCATGTGAACTGCTCGTCGATCGGATAGGCGTCGGCCTTGAGCACCGTGCGCCAGTTGTCGATCGCGCCGGTCGGACACGGCGGCACGCATGCCATGCAGCCGTTGCAGATCTCCGCCTTGACCACGTAGTTGTTGTCGTCGTGCGTGATCGCATCGACCGGGCAAGTCTCTTCGCACGTATTGCAGCGAATGCAGATTTCCGGATCGATCAGATGCTGCCTGAGAACTTCGATCGATACTGGGCCGTTCATGACTTCCTCCACCAGGATGTGCGGCGCAAGCGTGCTACGCGCCGCTCGCGCGTTCAGTTAAAGCGCACGTATTCGAAATCGACCGGCTGACGGTTCACACCCATTGCAGGCGGCGCGATCCAGTTGGCGAACTTGCCGGCTTCCGTGACGCGCCCCATCAACGACGCGACGTAGGCGCGATCTTCCGGCGTGGCGAGCCATTTCGCCTCGTTGGCGGCCCATTCGGCTTCGCTGACCACGCGGCCATCGGGCGACACACGCGTGCCCGCGAACGTGCCGATCTGACGATTAAACGCTTTATGCGGCACTGTCATGCGGAAATCGATGCCGGCCTTTTCGAGCACCTTGTTCCAGCGCGCCACGCCCGCCACCGAATCCTTGATGTAGTCGTCGCGCAGCACTTCATTCATGGCGTTGAGCATCGGCACTTCACGCTCGACCAGTTTGCCGTCCTGCACGTCGAGCAGCTTGTAGCTCTGGCCGTTCAATTGATGATCGTCGTCGCGCTTGTTTTCTTCGTAGCGGCCTTTCAGGCCTGAGCTATAGAACGTGGCCGCGTTGGACGAGTGATCGGCGCCGAACAGATCGATCGTGACCGAGTAGTGGAAGTTCAGATAGCGCTGAATGGTCGGCAGATCGATCACACCGGCCGCGCGAATCTTCGCGACGTCGTCCGTGCCCAGTTCGTTCATGACCTTGGCGGTGCGCTGAATTACCCGCGAGACACCCGATTCGCCCACAAACATGTGATGCGCTTCTTCGGTCAGCATGAACTTCGTGGTGCGCGCGAGCGGATCAAAGCCCGACTCGGCGAGAGCCGACAACTGGAATTTGCCGTCGCGATCGGTGAAGTACGTGAACATGAAAAACGCGAGCCAGTCCGGCGTTTTCTCATTGAACGCGCCGAGAATGCGCGGGTTGTCTTCGTCGCCGGAGCGGCGGCCGAGCAATGCTTCGGCTTCCTCACGTCCGTCGCGGCCGAAGTAACGGTGCAGCAGGTACACCATCGCCCACAGGTGGCGCCCTTCTTCCACGTTGACCTGGAAGAGGTTGCGCAAGTCGTACATGGAAGGCGCGGTCAAGCCGAGGTGGCGCTGCTGCTCGACCGACGCGGGTTCCGTATCGCCTTGCGTCACGATAATGCGCCGCAGATTCGCGCGATGTTCGCCCGGCACGTCCTGCCACGCTGCTTCGCCCTTGTGTTCGCCGAAGTGAATCTTGCGGTCCTGCTCGCCGGGCGTCAGGAAAATGCCCCAGCGGTAGTCGGGCATCTTCACATGATCGAAATGCGCCCAGCCGCCTGCATCCACGCTCACTGCGGTGCGCAGATAGACGTCGTAGCCGTGCGAGCCTTCCGGACCCATGTCGCCCCACCACGCCAGAAAATTCGGCTGCCATTGTTCGAGCGCGCGCTGCAGCGCCCGGTCGTCGGCGAGGTTGACGTTGTTCGGAATCTTTTCGCTGTAGTTGATCGTTGACATGGTCGGTTCCTGGTTCGGAAACTTCAGTGACGATGAGAGGCGCGTATGGGAAAGTTGCCGGCTTCGATTGCGCTCGCCGCGTTGATGGCGTTCGATCGCGCATCAAGCACCTGACAAGGGCGCATCAACGCGTATCAACGCGCACCAAGCTGAATCAAGCGTGCATCAAACACGCGAGACGTCGAATTGCGCTTTGCTGCCCTTGCCGTACACCTTGAGCGCGCCCTTCTCGCCCACCGCGTTCGGCCGGTTGAAAATCCAGTTCTGCCACGCGGTGAGACGGCCGAAGATGCGCGTCTCCATCGTTTCCGGACCGTTAAAGCGCAGATTCGCTTCGAGCCCGGTCAATGCATCTGGTGACATGGCCGCGCGTTCTTCGAGCGCGATGCGGATTTCGTCGGCCCAATCGATGTCGTCGGGCGACGCCGTCACGAGACCGAGCCGTTCGGCTTCGACCGGCTTGATCGGCTGACCGATCAGGGAGCGCACGGCGTCGAGCGGCGCGGCTTCTTCATAGAAACGCCGGGCGAGACGCGATTGGTGCGTGACCATCGGATAGAGGCCGAAGTTGACTTCCGAAAGCGTGATGGCCGGCTCTTCGTCCTCATTGGCCGGCAACGCCGCCATATAAGTGCGGTCGGCGGCGAAGGCGAGTTCCGCGAAAGTGCCGGCAAAGCACGAACCCGGCTCGATCAGCGTGAACAGCGAACGCGACGAGACGTCGATGCGAGCCAACGTGCGGCGCAACAGGCCGATCGTCTCGCGAACGAACCAGTGGTCCTTGTGCTGCATGAGTGAAGCGTCCGCGGCGAGCAGATTGCGCGCGTCGCCTTCGGTCCTGAATACCCAAGTGCCGACCGCAAGCTCGTTGGTGCGCATGGACAGGATCGCGTCGTCGAGTTCACGGGCGAATTGCAGCGGCCACCAGTTCGCGCCGGCTGCGACAATGGCGTCGATATCCGACGGCGGTTCGATTTGCGGAGCCCTGGCCGTGAACGTTGCAATACGCTTCGCGCGATCGATCGTCACGTCGAGCGTTTTATACGTGAGGCCGTCATCGCGATCCGTGCGCTCTATACGTGTGAGCATCACGCCTTGTGCGTCCGTGGGACGATCGCTCTGCGCGGCAAGTTCGAGCGCACGCGCCTGGATCGCCTGATCGAACTGGTTCGGCTTCACGACTTCATCCACGAGTCGCCACGCTTTCGCGCGTTCGCCGCGCACGCCTTCAACCACCGTGCAGAAGATGTCGGCGCGATCGTGGCGCACGCGGCGCTTGTCCGTCACCCGCGTGAGGCCGCCGGTGCCCGGCAAGACGCCGAGCAGCGGCACTTCCGGCAACGACACTGAAGACGAGCGGTCATCCACCAGATAGATCTCGTCGCAGGCAAGCGCGAGTTCGTAGCCGCCACCCGCGCAGGCGCCGTTCACCGCCGCGAGAAACTTCAGACCGGAATAGCGCGAGGAATCTTCCAGACCATTGCGCGTTTCGTTGGTGAACTTGCAGAAGTTGACCTTCCAAGCATGGGTGGAGAGACCCAGCATGAAAATGTTGGCGCCCGAGCAGAACACGCGATCCTTCAGACTCGTCAGCACCACGGTTTTCACTTCCGGATGCTCGAAGCGGATGCGCTGTATTGCGTCGTGCAGTTCGATGTCGACGCCGAGGTCGTATGAATTCAGCTTGAGCTTGTAGCCGTCACGGATACCGCCGTCCTCGGCGATATCGATGCCGAGCGTCGCCACCGGACCATTGAAGCTCAGCTTCCAATGCTTGTACTGCGAGGGATCGGTGCGGTAGTCGACCGGCGCAACGGCGGTTTCTGCTGTGGACATGGGGCGTCTCCTGACTGGACGATGCAAATTTGTTTTTTGAACAATAGTGCACCGACAAACCCATGTAAAGCACTTTAGTGCATGTTTGCTAGTAAACCCTGACGCCGGAGCGCAGATCAACCCACCCGCACGTCATCCGGCGATTCGGCGGCAAGCCTTGCGGCGAGGCGGTCGCGCAGTTGCAGATAGGCGTCGGCCAGGGTTTTTTCGCTGGTGTCGAAGGTCATATCGGCGCGGCCATACAGTTCGCTGCGCCCCGCCAGGATGCGCTTCAGGTCGTCCATCGCCTCCTTGTTACCCGACATCGGCCGCAGGTCGCCTTGCGCGACGACCCGGCGCATGTGTTCCTCCGGCGCGGCCTGCAGCCACACCGTGTAGCAGTGCGACAGCAAGGTATTGAAGGTGCCCGATTCCGACACCAGCCCGCCCGGCGACGCAATCACCGCATGCTCGTGCTCCTGAATCACGGCCTCGAGCGCACGGTGCTCATAGCGCCGGTAAGCGGCCGCTCCGTACAGCGAATGAATCTCCGAAGGCGGGCAGCCCGCCAGTTGCTCGATCACCCGCGTGAGTTCGACGAACGGCACCTTGCGCTCCTGCGCCAGCATCCTTCCGAGCGTCGATTTGCCGGCGCCACGCAGGCCGATCAGGGCAATCCGGTCCTTGCGATGCGGGTCGCGCGGCGCCTGCGCGAACATCTCGGCAAGCGTCATGCGGGCGCGCTGCAACGCCGCCTGATCGCGCCCGTGCAGCAATTCGCGGATCAGCAGCCACTCGGCGGAGGCGGTGGTTTCGTCGCCGATCACCTCGGCCAGCGAGCAGTTCAAGGTGGTCGCGATCTGCCGCAGCACCAGCACGGACGCATTGCCCACACCTGATTCCAGATTCGCCAGGTGCCGCTCCGACAGGCCCGTTTCCGTCGCCAGCGTCTTGCGGGTCATGCCGCGGCGCGCGCGCAGGAGGCGCACGCGCTCGCCCATTGCCGTAAGAAACGGATCGCGCTCTTCGCGCTCGACGCCGCGCTCCGCCGGCGCGCCCGCGCGGCCCGCATCCTCGCCTGGGGAGTCGTCCAATGGCGCAGGAGAGTAATTCTGATTCATGTTTTGCTGCCCCTTAACTTCGACACATGTACTATAGTGCTTGACATGCAGGTGGTGAACGGTTAATTTTCGCCAAATATTGATTCAATAACAAACGCTGCCGAGAATTTCCGGCGGCGTCACGGAGAGTGCGCGACCATTCGCATGCATTAACGTGCGTGTGGCGGTCGAACGCGCCGACCTGGAGGCTCGCATGTCCCCACATGAATTCCAGCGCCTGATTGCGGGCGTCACGGAGCAACTCGCCGGCCGGCCGCTCGACGGCAGTCTGGCGGCGTGGCTGAACGACACCTATCCCGCTGAAGGCGGCACGTTCCGCGAGCTTGCCGAAGCCTGCCGCAGCGGCGTCGCCGAAGGCTGGCTGTGCAACCGCGAAGGCGGCGGCATTCGCTACGGCCGCATCTTCAAGGCGCTGCCCGAGACGCACGGCTTTTCCGTCGACGTGGTCGATATGAAGGATATCGCCGGCCCGCACCATGTTCACCCCAATGGCGAGATCGATCTGATCATGCCGCTGACCGCAGGCGCCACGTTCGACGGCCACCCGGCCGGCTGGTGCGTGTACGGCCCCGGCTCCGCGCATCGACCGACGGTGGCGAACGGCGAGGCGCTGGTGCTGTATCTGTTGCCGCAAGGCGCAATCGAATTCACTCCCGCTTGAGCGCCGCCATGACCGAACTATTGAAGAACCACGTGGGCGGCCAGTGGATCGCGGGCAGCGGCACAGGCGTCACGCTCACCGATCCGGTGACGGGCGATGCGCTCGTGCGCGTCTCGAGCGAGGGCCTCGATCTCGCCCACGCCTTCCGCTTTGCCCGCGATGAAGGCGGCGCGGCGTTGCGAGCGCTGACCTATGCGCAGCGCGCCGCCCGCCTCGCCGATATCGTCAAGCTGCTGCAAGCGAAACGCGACGACTATTACGCGATCGCCACCGCGAATTCGGGCACCACGCGCAACGACTCCGCGGTCGATATCGACGGCGGTATTTTCACGCTGTCGTATTACGCGAAACTCGGCGCAACGCTTGGCGAGGTGCATGCACTACGGGACGGCAACACCGACTCGCTGAGCAAGGATCGATCGTTCAGCGTGCAGCATGTGCTGACGCCGACACGCGGCGTCGCGCTGTTTATCAACGCCTTCAATTTTCCGTCGTGGGGCTTGTGGGAAAAAGCAGCGCCGGCCCTGCTCTCGGGCGTGCCCGTCATCGTCAAGCCCGCCACGGCCACCGCCTGGCTCACCCAACGCATGGTCGCCGACGTGGTCGACGCGGGCATTCTGCCGCCCGGCGCGCTCTCCGTGATCTGCGGCGGCTCGGCGGGCCTGCTCGATCAGATTCAGCCTTTCGACGTGGTGTCGTTCACGGGCTCCGCGGACACGGCCGCCACGTTGCGCGCACATCCGGCATTCGTACAGGGCGGCGCACGCCTGAACGTCGAAGCCGACAGTCTGAACAGCGCGATTCTGTGCGCCGACGCCACGCCCGAGACGCCCGCCTTCGATCTGTTCATCAAGGAAGTCGTGCGGGAAATGACGGTGAAATCCGGGCAAAAATGCACGGCCATCCGCCGCGCTTTCGTACCGGAGGCTGTACTTGAAGCCGTGCTCGAGGCACTGAAGGCGAAGCTCGCGAAGATCACCGTCGGCAATCCGCGCAACGACGCCGTGCGCATGGGTTCGCTCGTGAGCCGCGAGCAATACGAGAACGTACTGGCCGGTATCGCGGCGCTGCGTGAAGAAGCGGTGCTCGCTTTCGACGGCTCCGCTGTGCCGCTCATCGACGCGGACGCAACCATCGCGGCTTGCGTCGCGCCGCATCTGTTCGTCGTCAACGATCCTGATAACGCGACGCTCCTGCACGACCTCGAAGTATTCGGACCGGTCGCGAGCGTGGCGCCTTATCGCGTTTCCGCCGCTGGACATGCGCTGCCCGAAGCGCACGCAGTCACCCTCGCGCGACGCGGTCTCGGATCCCTCGTCGCATCGATCTATTCGAACGACGAAGCGCATCTCGGCCGCCTCGCGCTGGAACTCGCGGATTCGCACGGTCGTGTGCATGCCATTTCGCCCTCCGTGCAGCAGAGTCAAACCGGTCACGGCAACGTGATGCCGATGTCGCTGCACGGCGGACCGGGCCGCGCGGGCGGCGGCGAAGAACTCGGTGGCTTGCGCGCATTCGCTTTCTATCACCGGCGCTCGGCCATCCAGGCCGCGAGCGTGGCAATCGAGGCGCTCACACAGACGACGCATTTACCCTCGGCCTGACGGCGCACGACCGCAGCAAAAACGTAGCAATCAGGACCGGGCACGCGAATCAGCCCGCAAGCATCGAGCGGATCATGAGCACAGAACAGCCGGACCGCGCCCACCCGATGGAGGAGACACATGGAAGCCCTGCTGGAAAAGGCGGCTAACCAGCCCGCCGCGACGGTCGAAGCGCCGCCCGCGCTGTTCAATTTCGCGTCCTACCTGTTTCGACTGAACGAAACGCGCGCCGGCAAGACCGCCTATATCGACGACACCGGCAGCACGACCTACGGTGAACTCGAAGACCGCGCGCGGCGCTTCGCCAGCGCGCTGCGTACGCTCGGCGTACATCCTGAAGAGCGAATACTGCTAGTGATGCTCGACACCATCGCGCTACCGGTTGCCTTTCTCGGCGCGCTCTACGCGGGCGTCGTGCCGGTCGTGGCGAACACGCTGCTCACGCCCGCCGACTACGTGTACATGCTGACGCATAGCCACGCGCGCGCCGTGATCGCCTCGGGTGCGCTCGTGCAGAACGTGACGCAGGCGCTGGAGTCCGCCGAACATGACGGTTGTCAGCTGATCGTCTCGCAACCGCGTGAAGGCGAGCCGCTCCTCGCGCCTCTGCTTGACGACCTGATCGACGCCGCCACGCCTGCCGCCAAAGCCGCCGCGACCGGTTGCGACGACATCGCCTTCTGGCTGTATTCGTCGGGCTCGACCGGGAAACCGAAGGGCACCGTCCACACGCATGCCAACCTGTACTGGACCGCCGAGCTGTATGCCAAGCCAATTCTCGGCATTGCCGAAAGCGACGTGGTGTTTTCCGCGGCCAAACTGTTCTTTGCATACGGGCTCGGCAATGGACTGACATTCCCGCTCTCGGTCGGTGCGACTGCGATTCTGATGGCCGAGCGCCCCACCGCCGACGCGATCTTCGCGCGCCTCGTCAAACATCGCCCGACGGTGTTTTACGGCGTGCCCACGCTCTACGCGAACATGCTGGTGTCGCCGAACCTGCCCGCGCGCGCCGATGTCGCGATACGCATTTGCACGTCGGCGGGCGAAGCGTTGCCGCGCGAAATCGGCGAGCGCTTTACCGCGCACTTCGGCTGCGAAATTCTCGACGGCATCGGCTCGACCGAAATGCTGCACATCTTTTTGTCCAATCGCGCGGGCGCAGTCGAATACGGCACCACGGGCCGACCGGTGCCCGGATACGAAGTCGAATTGCGCGACGATGCGGGCCACGCCGTGCCCGACGGCGAAGTCGGCGATCTGTTCATCAAAGGGCCGAGCGCGGCGGTGATGTACTGGAACAACCGCGAGAAATCGCGCGCCACCTTTCTCGGCGAATGGATTCGCAGCGGCGACAAGTACTGCCGGCTGCCGAATGGCTGCTATGTCTATGCGGGCCGCAGCGACGACATGCTGAAAGTCAGCGGCCAGTACGTCTCGCCCGTCGAAGTGGAAATGGTGCTGGTGCAGCACGACGCGGTGCTCGAAGCCGCGGTGGTCGGCGTCGATCACGGCGGCCTCGTCAAGACGCGCGCGTTCGTCGTACTGAAGCGTGAATTCACGCCATCTGAGATACTCGCGGACGAGTTGAAAGCTTTCGTGAAGGACCGGCTCGCGCCGCACAAATATCCGCGCGATATCGTGTTCGCCGACGATCTGCCGAAAACCGCCACCGGAAAAATTCAACGTTTCAAACTGCGCGAGCAGTCATAAGGTGATTTATGCAGAACCCCGCCAGCGCCAACGTTACCGCCGCAACGACCGTTAGCGAGTTCGCTGAACTGCCCGCTACCGCGTCGCATGGACCGCTGCGCATCGAGTATCGCTGGGTGAATGCGCGCGCGACCGACGCGCCGATCGCCGTCTTCCTGCATGAAGGCCTCGGTTCGATCGCGATGTGGCGCGACTGGCCGCAAACACTGTGCGAACGGCTCGGCATGCGAGGGCTCGTCTATTCGCGGCCCGGCTACGGGCTTTCCACACCGCGTGCGCATGAGGTGAAGTGGCCCACCGATTTCATGACGGCGCAGGCGCGCGACATTCTGCCCGCATTGCTCGACGCACTCGGTATCGATTCACGCGAACGCCGCCGCATGTGGCTGATCGGTCATAGCGACGGCGGCTCGATCACCCTGCTGTACGCCGCGCTCCATGCCGAGGAATTGGCCGGCGCGGTGGCGATTGCGCCGCATGTGTTCGTCGAAGATATTTCGGTGGAAAGCATCGCGCAGACCAAACAGCTCTACGAAACCACCGACCTGCGCAGCAAACTCAGCCGCTATCACGCGGACGTCGATTCGGCGTTTTATGGCTGGAACGACATCTGGCTGAATCCGGCATTCCGAACGTGGACGATTGCCGGGGAACTGGCGTCCATCCGCAAGCCGCTGCTCGCGGTGCAAGGCCATGACGACAACTACGGCACGATGGCCCAGATCGATACGATCGCCACACATGTTCCACATGCGCAACGGGTCAAGCTCGAAGCTTGCGGGCATTCGCCACATCGCGACGCGCCCGAGGCTTTGAACGATGCCATTGCGGCATTCGTTGCTGGAAGCGCGCCTTCCTGATCATCGAGCGACGCCAAACCTTTCGGCATGCCAACGCAGTGTGCGATTGGTCGGCGCCCAGCTCTCGCCAAATACTCAAATTTCCACATCTTCACAAAAGTTACACAGGTCAGCGACTATTCTTGCGTATCGCTGATCTGGGCACGTCGATGCCCTCGCGCATCTTCCCCGTGCCGGAGACATTGCCATGTCCGTTGTGTCGAAGCCGTCTAAAGCCTTGCATTGCAAACGTTTGGCGGCCGCGCTGGCTGCCCTGTCGCTTTGTGCGCTGGTCGGTGCTTGTGGCAACGACGACGACAAAACAGCCGGCACGAGCGCGGTTAGCCCTACCGAAATTCCCGCCAGCGAGAGCACTGCCGCCGCGCTTCTCCCGGCGAATCCGTCCTCCGCTTCACCGGCGCCCGCCGCGCTGACGATTCAAACCCCAGCACTACCCGCATCAAGCGCCGACCCGGCACTGTCTGCTGCCGCGCCGGCGCCGCTCGCCACGCCCGTCATCCACACCGTGGACTGAGTTTCGCGCCTCACGCGACGCGCGGGTGGGGCTCGCGCGCCTCGTGGATCGTTCCTCCACCGAAGATCGAAAGCCAATACCATGACCTCAAAAAATCGCCGTGATTTTCTGCGCTCCGCCGCGCATGCTGCCGGTTCCGCCACCGCATTAAGCATGCTGCCTCTGGGCATTCGCAACGCGCTCGCCATTCCTGCCAATAACAAGACCGGCACGATTCGCGACGTCGAGCACATTGTCGTGCTGATGCAGGAAAACCGCTCGTTCGACCACTACTTCGGCACGCTCAAAGGCGTGCGCGGTTTTGGCGACACGCGCGCGACCAATTTGCCGAACGGCAAGCCCGTGTGGTATCAGCCGCTCGCGGCGGATCTCGGCTACGTGCTGCCGTTCCGCCCCACCGCGCCCAATCTGGGCCTGCAATTCCTCCAGGATCTCGCGCACGACTGGACCAGCACGCACGCGGCGTGGAACGGCGGCCGCTACGATCAATGGGTGCCCGCGAAAGGCACCACGACGATGGCCTACCTCACGCGCGAGGACATTCCGTTTCACTATCAGCTCGCCGACGCCTTCACGATCTGCGACGCGTACCACTGCTCGCTGATGGGACCGACGGACCCGAACCGCTATTACATGTGGAGCGGCTGGGTGGGCAATGACGGCAGCGGTGGCGGTCCGGTGATCGACAATTCCGAACTCGGCTACGGCTGGTCCACCTACCCCGAAGTCCTGCAGAATGCGGGCATTTCGTGGAAGATCTATCAGGACATCGGCACCGGTCTCGACGCCAACGGCTCGTGGGGCTGGACACAGAACCCGTATATCGGCAACTACGGCGACAACTCGCTGCTCTACTTCAACCAGTACCGCAACGCGCAGCCCGGCAACCCGCTCTACGATAACGCGCGCACCGGCACGAATGCGGCAAAGGGCGACGGCTACTTCGATATTCTCAAGCGCGACGTGCAGAACAACGCGCTGCCGCAAGTGTCGTGGATCGTCGCGCCCGAAGCCTATTCCGAACACCCGAACTGGCCGTCGAACTATGGCGCGTGGTACATCGACCAGGTGTTGCAGATTCTCACGTCCAATCCCGAGGTGTGGAGCAAGACGGTGCTGCTCATCAACTACGACGAGAACGACGGTTTCTTCGATCACATGGTGCCGCCCTTCGCACCTTCGTCGAGCGCGAACGGCTTGTCGACCGTGGACACCAGCAACGAAATCTATCCGGGCGACGCGAAGACTCCCGCCGCACCGTACGGACTCGGACCGCGCGTGCCGATGCTGGTGGTTTCACCGTGGTCGAAAGGCGGCTACGTGTGCTCGGAACTGTTCGACCATACGTCGGTGATCCGTTTTATTGAAAAGCGCTTCGGCCACGATCACAATCTCGGCGAATCGAACATCACGCCGTGGCGCCGCGCGGTGTGCGGCGATCTGATGTCCGCGTTCAACTTCAGCAACCCGAACGACGCCTTCCCGACGCTGCCGAGCACGAGCGGCTACGTACCGCCGGACCAGAACCGCCATCCGGATTACGTACCGCTGCCGCCTGCCCTGCAGGCACTGCCGAAGCAGGAAGCCGGCGTGCGCCCCGCTCGCGCGCTGCCTTACGAGCTGTTCGTGCGCGTGCACGGCGAAGGCGCGGCCAATCAACTCACCATGCGCTTCGTCAACACGGGCCGCACCGGCGCGGTGTTTCTGGTCTACGCCGCCCACAGTCTCGATGCGCCGCGCACCTATACGGTGGAAGCCGGCAAGCGCTTGCAGGATCAGTTGCCGTGCAATGCCGACGGCAGCTACGACTTCACCGTGAACGGCCCGAACGGCTTTCTGCGCCGCTTCGCGGGCAGGCCGGTTGCGCGCAGCTGGTGGCATGGTTCCGATATCGCGCGGCCCGAAGTGGCGGAAGGCTACGACGTCTCGAACGGCAACCTGCAACTGCGGCTGGAGAACGTGGGCAGCGCACGTTGCCAGTTCACGATCGTCAACGCGTACGATCCGGGAAATGTCATCAAGCATTCAGTACGTGGCGGCGATACCGAGCAGCTCTACCTCGACCTTCGCAATGCGCATGGCTGGTACGACCTGGCTATAACGGTCGATACGGACCCGCTGTTCGCGCGGCGCTTTGCCGGACACGTGGAAACCGGCAAGAGCAGCATGAGCGATCCGGCGCTGGGCGCTTAAGCTTAAGCCTGAGCCTGCGCCGAACGTCTCGGTGAATACAACGGCCGCTGCGATAGAAACCGCAGCGGCCGTTTTGCATGCTGCCTCCCGAGCGCATGGGCAACATCACGTCATGCGGCAACGGCAGCCGACAACGACGCGCGCTCGCGTGCCTTCTCGCGAATCGCATGCACGATGAACTCCGCATCGCGCGCGACGCCGGAGAAACGCCCCGAACCCCACGTATGCAGCCACGGCAGGCCGACGAAATACAGACCGTCGATCGGCGTTACGCCACGCGTGTGCGCCGGATACCCGCGACCGTTGAACACGGGGGCATCGAGCCAACTGAAGTCCGGCGTAAAACCGATGCACCAGATGATCGCCGCAATACCGCTACCTTCCAGATCGAGCGTGGTGCGCTCTTGCGCGGGACGCCAGATCGGTTCGTACGCGCCACCCGCCGGCGCATCAATGCCGTGCTTCGCGATGAAGCCGTCAATGCTCGCGTTGATCCGGTTATACGTATCGTCGGCGGCATCGAGATTGGCGGCCAGCGTAGGCGAAAAGTGGAGCTGCCCGTCGCGCAGATCGTCGAGCCGCCCATACAATTCCATGCCTTCAGCGGCGAACTTGCGCAGGTCGATATCGCGGCCACCATCGCGGCCCGTCACATAGTGATTGGTGTTGTCGCGCACCCCTTCACGTAACGGATGTTTTTCGACCGGCATATCGTAGTACTGCATGTCGGCGAGCCAATCGACCACGTCACGCCCCCGATAAAAGCGCGCGCAACGCGGCGCCTCGCCGACCGCGAGCACCACCTTGCGGCCGGCCAGATGCAGATCCTCCGCGATCTGCGCGCCGGATTGCCCCGTGCCGACCACCATCACCGCGCCCTCAGGCAAAGCCTGCGGGTTGCGATACGCCGACGACTGCAGTTGCACGATCCCCGCAGGCAGGCGCTCCGCGAGGCGCGGCACGATCGGCGTGTGATAGCCGCCCGAGGCCACCACCACCTGGTCCGCGGTGAAGTCGCCGTGCGTCGTCGTGATGGCGTAGACGCCGTCGTCGCGCTGCTTGACGCGTTTGACTTCAGTGCGCTCCAGCACCGGCGCGTCGACATGCGCGACGAAGCCATCGAGGTAGGCAATGATTTCGTCTTTCTTCATGAAGCCGTGCGGGTCATCGCCACGATACGGATAGCCGGGCAATGCGCATTGCCAGTTCGGCGTGACGAGGCAAAACGCGTCCCAACGCTGTTCGCGCCACGTATGCGTGAGCGCATTCTTTTCCACGACCAGATGGTCGATGCCGGCCTGCTTCAGGTAGTAGCTGACCGACAGCCCCGCCTGGCCGCCGCCGATGACAAGCACGCCGTAGTGGCCCTCGGCGCGAGCGTGATGGGTTGGATTCGACATGATGCGTCCTCTGAAAGAATAAGCGCCTAGCTGAATTCGATGACCTTGACGGTCGCGTCCGGCCGATCGCGAAAGCGCGCCGCGTCGCGCTCGATCTGTGCAAGCTGGTCCATTGCCGCCGAGCAGGCAAAGCCGTATTTCTCGCGCACGCGCTCGGACGCGATGCCCAGCGCCTGCCGGGAACGTTCGACGAAATCCTCGAGCGCATAGGCCTCGCCCGGCGTAAAAAAATCGCCGATCACGAGCGAAGGCGAATAACAGTTCGCTTCGTCGCCATCGGGCCATTGAATGCGAAAGTGCATGATAGGCATCGTTTATCCTCGAATCAATGGGTAAGCAGAGCGCGCTTCGCGAGGAAACGGCGGTAGGCATCCACATGGCACCGTGCGCTCGCCGCCCAGCTAAAGCGCGCGAGTAACGCGGGCACGGCATTCTCGAAATCGATACCGTTTTCACCCAACGCACGCACAAGGGCCGCGGCGATCGATTCCACGTCGTCAGGATCGGCCCAGCAGCAGGTGGCGTCGTCGAGATACTCGGTGAATGGCGCAATCGAAGACACCACCACCGGTGTGCCGCTCGCCAGCGCTTCCAGCACGACAAGACCGAAACCTTCGCGCAGCGACACCATCGAAAGAACATCGGCGCTTCGAAACAGAGCGGGCATGACGGCGTCTTCGAGCGGGCCGGTCAGCACGACGCTTTCATGAGGTCCGATCGACAGACCCAACTCACTCGCCCGTTGCAGCAAGCGTCGGCTGTAGGCGTCGTGGTCGAGAAGGCTCGCGCCGCCTGCAATGAGGAGTTGTGCTTGCGGCAAACCGCTGCGCACCGAGGCAAACGCTTCGAGCAGGCCCAATGTGTTCTTGCGCGCTTCGATACCGCCCACCGCCAGCACGATCGGGCCGCCTTGCAGTCCGAAACGCTGCCGCAGTTGCGCGTCGTGTTGATCGCGTCGCGAAGAAAAACGCGCCACGTCTACACCGTTCGGCACAGTGCTTGCGCTGATCCCGTATACCGACTGCATGTCTCGCGCCCATGTATCGCTCACACACAACACGTGGTCGGCATCCTGAAACGCACGGCGCTGCCAGGCCGTCAGTCGCGGATCTTCGAAATGATCCAGGTGATGCACCGTGCGCATGAAGCCGTGAATAAGACCCTGCGCTTTCAACTCGGCCAGCGCGTTGCCGCTGATGCTGTCCTGCGCGTGCAGTACGTCGAACGCAGCTGCGTCGTGCTCGATCAACGCGCGCCGGAATGCATCGATTCGGGCCTCGACCATCGCAACCGTATCAGCCTGAGCCAGAACGATCGGCGCATACACCACCCGGCAAGGCGGCAAACGAAACAGCCTCTCGCCGGGCGCGGCCGGCACGAACACCGTTACCTCGTGCCCAAGCGCCGTCAATGCGCTCGCCAGTTCGAGCGTGTGCACCACGCCACCGCGCGGATTGACCGAATGCGTGAGCAACGCGATACGCAGCGCGCTCATTTCGCCGCCCCCTTTCCGACGATGAACGGCTCACGCTGGAAGTCCCATAGCGTAGCGGCGTCATCCTGCCGATGCAGGACCACCTGGCTCGTTGCATCCACGGAACCGATCACTGAGCACGCAAGCGATCGGGCGCTGAACTTTTCTTGTACGGTCTCCACATGTTCGGGCCGCACGGACAGCAGATATCCAAAACTCGGAAACGCGGTCACCCAGCGTTCCAGCGGCACACCCTCGGGTGCGGGGATGCGCGCGAGATCGACCCGCGCGCCGACCTCCGAACACTCGAGCAACATCAGCGCCGTGCCTAGCGTGCCCGCCATGCTGATATCCTTCGCGGCGTCGCACAGGCCGCTCTCCGCCAGTTGCGGCAGCAGTTCGAGATCGCCCCTTAGACGCTCGGGCGGAGCATCCACCGAAGCATTCCAGAACGGATACGGCTCTTCGAAGCGGCCGCGCAGATCGACAGCCATCATCAGGCTGTCACCGGGTTTCGCGTTGAAACTCGACAGCAACGCCTTCGCGCGGCCGACAATCGACACCGCCAGTTGCGCTGCATCGCTGCGCGTATTCGTGTGGCCGCCGACAATCGGCACGCCATACGCGAGCGAAGCCGCCGCCATGCCCGCCAACACCTGCTCCGCCGCGCCGATGCCCTGACTCCACAGCGCATCCACCACCGCCAATGGCCGCCCGCCCATCGCATAGATATCGCTTACGTTGACCATCACGCTGCTATAGCCGGCGAACCACGGCATGGCGCTCACGAAATCGCTGACCATGCCTTCGATAGCGAAGAGCAGATAGCCGTCCCCGTCGGCGAGCGCGGCGCAGTCGTCGCCGAGCGCCACAGCCTGCGCGAGATCGCGCGTGCCGCGCGGCAAACGCTTCGCCAGCGAGTCGACGACACCCACGATATCGGTCTTGTGCCGGAATCCGCGGCTCTCGCGCAGACTCGCGACAAGGTCGGCGACAGTCATGCGGCGCTCCGCTCAGGCTCACGGCCGCGTGAGGGCGGCAACGAATGCGCCCGCGTCTGCGTGACAAAGCCGCCATAAGGCTCCGCGCACGGCGGATAGCGGTCCAGTTGCGCCTGCATCAGATGATGCGGTCTGCCCAGCAACGTTTCCTCCGCCAGCACGTCCCAGTACATCGCGCGAAACAGCGGCACATTCTGACTCTGCACGTGCGCGAGAAACGTCTCGCAGCCGAGCGCGTGTGCGCTGCTCACCGCGAGACGAATCAGCGTCGCGCCGATCTTTCCGTGCCGGCGAAAGGCCGCATGCACGGCGAGCCGCGAGCCAAACCACACATTGTCGTGGTCGCGATGAATACGCACGGTGCCGACCACCTGTTCCGGCATGCCGGCGAGACAACTGAGCGCCACCAGTTGCTGCGCGTGCTGGTCGATATCGTCGCGATCATCGCCGACAAAAATGCCCTGCTCGATGCAGAAGACCGCGCGCCGCAATCTGAACGCCTCTTCGGCTTCCCAATTCAACGTGGTCCACTTGATACGGAATTCGCTCGGCGCATACGGCGCGAAAACAATCTCGCCATCCAGCGCCTCGCCTGCAATCGCTTCGCCGAACATGATCACTCCTCGTACGATGACAGCGACGAACACGCGCCGCATTTACCGCAACCCGCCTTGATATCGCTCGAACGCATGGTCGCCGCATTGAGCATGCCGCCAAGCGGCTGCAAAACCGACTTCATGAATTCGGGCGTAGGGGCAGGATGATCTTCGAGCGGTGTGCCGCTGATCGGCACGAACGGCACGACGAACGGATAGACGCCGATCTCGATCAGCTCGCGCGACATCGCGAGAATCGATTCGGCACTATCGCCCAGGCCCGCGAGGATATATGTGCTGACCTGTCCGCGTCCGAACACGGCCACCGCGGCCTCGAACGCCTCCATGTAGCGCGACAGCGGCACGCTCGCCTTGCCGGGCATGATGCGTTCGCGCAGCGCGGGCGTCACGACTTCGAGATGCATGCCGAGTGTGTCGATGCCGCTTGCTTTCATGCGCGCGAACCAGCGGTCGTCGTCCGGCGGCTCGCATTGCGCCTGGATCGGCAGATCGACCGCGGCCTTGATCGCGAACGCGCTCTCACACAGAATCTGCGCGCCGCGATCCGGCGTGGGCGGTGTGCCGGTGGTCAGCACCATATGCTTCACGCCGTCGAGCAACACGGCCGCGCGCGCCACTTCCGCCAGTTGCTCAGGCGTCTTGCGCGTAATGGTGCGACCCGCTGCGAGCGATTGCCCGATTGCGCAGAACTTGCAGCTCTTGCGCCGGCTCTCGTAGCGAATACAGGTTTGCAACACGGTGGTCGCGAGCACGTCGGCGCTATGCAACGTGGCGATATGCGAATAAGGCACGCCGTCGAGTGTCTGCATGCCGTAGAAACGCGGCGACTTCGGGAAGCTGATATCGGCGATCGGAATCGTGCCGCGCAGCAGCGCGCTCGACCCACTCGCATCCGGCGTCTGCGCGACGAACGGCGAGTGCCACGCGGTGCTCGTATGCACGGGCACCATGATCGTTACGCCGTCCACGGTCACCGCCTTGTGGTCGGACGGACCCGCGCCGCCGCGGCGGCTGGCCGCGCCCGCATCCGGCGACACGAGCCGCAAGCCGGCCGACTGCAATTCAGTCATCAATTGCCGGCTCTGCGCCGACAGTGATTCGCTGGCGCTCATCGCACCCTCCTTCGGTTGAATTGAAATCGGCGCTCGGGACGGACGGCCACGCCGGCATCGGCGCCACGGTTTCCGCGGGCCGCCGGTTGATCGCAAGACTCAGCAATTCGGGGCGCGCGTAATGGCCGACCGAATCCATCATGCGTTTGCGCTTGGTGATCAAGGCCATGTCGAGATCGGCGATCACCATGCCTTCGCCCTCGCGTAACGGCTCGGCGAGATGCTGCCCTTCCGGCGAGATGATCGCGGTGTTGCAGCCGCCGCGCAGCGCCTTCTGCAGATTCGTATCCGGGGTGACGGACGCAATCTGCGCTTCGCTGAGCCATCCCGTCGCGTTGACGACGAAGCATCCCGATTCCAGCGCGTGATGCCGGATCGTCACCTCGATCTGATCAGCGAAAATCGGCCCCACCAGCGAACCGGGAAACTGGCTGCAATGAATCTCTTCATGCTGCGTCATCAACGCATAACGCGCGAGCGGGTTGTAATGCTCCCAGCAGGCGAGCGCGCCCACGCGCGCCACCGCGGTGCGCGCCACCGTCAGACCGGCCGCGTCGCCTTGCCCCCAGATCATCCGCTCATGAAATGTGGGCGTGATCTTGCGGCGCTTGAGCACGATCTGACCATCCACGTCGAAAATCAACTGCGTGTTGTAGAGGCTGCCGTGATCGCGTTCGTTGACGCCGAGCACCACTACCATCCGATGCAAACGCGCCTGCTCGGCCACCGCCTGCGTCACGGGACCCGGCACCACCACGGCCTCTTCGTAGAGTTTCATGTGATCGGCGCCGGAAGCGACGGGCGGCCGTACGAAAGAGAAGTACGGGTAATACGGCACGAAGGTTTCGGGAAATACGATCAGTTGCACGCCTTCGCGCGCCGCCTGTTCGATTGCCTCGCAGACCTTGTCGAGCGTGCCGCCGCTGCGCTCGAAGTCCGGTGCGATCTGGACCGCCGCGGCGCGCACGATGCGTTTGCCGGTCGTTTTATCGGACATAGTGGTCACTCGCCTCTCGTCAGACCGTCCACGTATGGATGATCAGTGCGTTGTCCTTGCGATGAAGCAACTGGATGTCGAGCACATCGAGCGGGCTGATTGGACGAATGCCTTCGATCAGCGAGGCCTCGCCGTGTCCATATAGCGCCTGCAGCGCGAAGCGGCACGCGTAGACCTTGCCGCCTTCTTCCATGAACTTCATCAGTTGCTTGTTGAAGTTCAGATGGCCGGGGAACGCTTCGTCGCCCAGTGTCGGAAAGCCGCGTTGCAGACCGAGCGTCACGCCCGGTCCGTACAGCAGCACCGATGTCTCGAAGCCCTTGCGTTGCAGGCGCGTGGCCTGCAATAGATTGACGAAGCCGATCGAGCCTTCGAACGCGACCGTGTGGAACGTGACGAGCGCCTTCTCGCCGGGTTCGGCTTTCACGTCTTCGAAGACTTTCTCCTCATAGTCGACAAGGTAATCGCCTTTCTGATGCAGCGGTTTGTTGACGGCTGGCATGGCACTCTCCGATCAGGGTTGCTAAGTAAAAGATGGCGCGCGTTCAGGTTGTGCGCGCTTCCTCCAATGCAACGGCCGTGCCATTGATCGACCCCGCGAATGCGATCAATCCGCGATCAATTCCGCCTCGATTCGAAGTGCGACTCGAAAATTTTTTGGGCGCGAAGGTTGCATACAGGTCCGGCATCCCGTGCAAACGCTGTTGGTGCGGCTTTACCGCACCAGCCAAGTGCGATTCGCGCAGTCCAACGTGTCGGCATGGTGCAGTCATTCACCACAGTCGATCAATCCAATCATTGATCGCATGCGAATGCGATCATCTTTTCCAACGTGAATAGAGACTCGAAGGCAATGAGCAGCCCGACACATCACTGGATCAAACGTCTTGCCGACATTCGCAAGCCGGCCTACCTGGCGATTCCCGATCTGATCGAAGAAGATCTCGCCACCGGGCGGCTGCGTCCGCGCGACCGCTTGCCGGGACTGCGCGATCTCGCCGAAGAGCTCGCGCTGAACTACACGACGGTGGCGCGCGCCTATGCCGAAGCGCGCAAGCGCGGCCTGCTCGATTCGCGCGCCGGCAGCGGCACGTTCGTGCGAGGCCGCACAGCCACCTTGCCGCTCGCGGGCGGCAGCAGCATCGAAATGTCGATGAACACGCCACCCGAGCCGCCCGATTACGCCATGCGTCTGCGCGACTCCGCCGCGCGCCAGATGGCCGACAGCGATCCTTATCAGTTGCTGCGTTACCAGGACTTCGGCGGCTCGGCGGCGGACAAGGATGCGGGCGCCGAATGGCTGAGGCGCCGGGTGCCGCATTGCGACGCGCAAAACGTGCTGGTGTGCCCCGGCATTCATAGCGCGCTGGTGGCGCTCGTCTCGCAGCTCGCGCGGCCCGGCGGCACCATCTGTCTCGATGCGCTCGCCTACCCCGGCATCAAGGCGATCGCCGCGCAACTCGGTGTGCGTCTGCAAGCGCTGCCGCGCGACGACGAAGGACCGCTCGCTCACGCGTTCGAAGCGCTCTGCAAAACCGACAAGCCGAGCGCGTTCTATTGCAATCCGACGCTGCAAAATCCGAGCACGCTCACGCTCACGCACAAACGGCGCGAGGCGCTCGCCGACGTAGCGTTGCGCTACAGCGTGCCGATCATCGAAGACGACGCGTATGCCATGCTGCCGCAGAGCGCGCCCGACGCGCTCGCGAGTTTCGCGCCCGAACTGACGTATTACGTGACGGGCCTGTCCAAGAGCTTCGGCGCCGGCTTGCGCGTCGCGCATCTGCATGCGCCGACGCCGCGCCAAACGCAGCGGCTAGCCGGCGCGTTACGCGCGACCACGGTGATGGCGAGTCCGTACACGGTCATGCTCGCGACGCAATGGATCGCGGACGGAACCGCGGCGGAGATGCTCGGCGCGATCCGCAACGAATCGCGCGCACGCCAGGCCATTGCCGCGCGCATGCTCGAAGCGTGGCCTTACGAAGCGCATCAGGATGGTTTTCATTTGTGGCTGCCGGTGCCGGTGGAAAGCGGCTGGAGCGCATCCGAACTTGCCTTGCAGTTGCGCAATCAGGGCATTGCCGCCGTGGCGGGCGCCGCGTTCTCCACCGACGGCAATCCGCCCAATGCCATGCGCGTGTGCCTCGGCGGATCGAAAACGCGTGACGAATGCGCACAAGCGCTGCACATCGTGGCGGAGACTCTCGACCATCCGCATCATCTGCATTCGCCGGTGATGTGAAACGATCCATCCGATCGCGCGTTATTGTCATACGAATACAACGACGTGCGCGAAGCCACCTACTTCTGCATGCGACACTCCGCCGCATGCGGCACCCCTACGTTTGGGGTAATTGAAAGGATTCGCTGCTCAAGTCGGGCCTGCTCAGGCCGTATACCGCAGGTGAGGCCCCCGCCTCGCCGACTCCGGTTTACCGCTCACCCCCAAAGACTCCCGACATGTTCACCTCCATTCGCGCGCGCATCGTCGCCCTATGCGTTGCTATCGTTGTGGTTGCGCTCGCTGCCAACGCGGTTCTCAACTACGTCGTCGCCAACTCGTATAACGCCGATGCCATCGACAGCAGCCTGACCTCGGTGGAAAGCGGTCACGCGGCCGGCATCAGCGACTGGGTTGCCGCCAACACCCAGATGATCAACTCGCTGCAGGACGTGGTACTGCAACCCGATCCGTCCGCTGCGTTAAAGCAGATCGCCGCGGCCGGCAAGTTCTCGAACGTGTATGTCGGCTATGCGGACAAGACCTCGAAGTTCTCCGACCCGACCGGCATTCCGGCGGACTACGATCCGACCGGCCGCCCCTGGTACAAGCAGGCCGCCGCCGCTGGCAAGCCGGTTGTAACGCCGCCCTACGTGGACGTGGGCACAGGCAAACTGGTGGTGGCATTCGCGGCGCCGGTCGTGCGCGACGGCGCGGTAAAAGGCGTGGTGTCCGGCGACGTCGCGATGGACAGCGTGATCGCCAACGTCAAGGCGATTCATCCCACACCGGCGAGCTTCGGCATGCTGATCGACGCAAGCGGCCATATCGTCGCGCATCCCGATCCAAAGCTGACCTTGAAGCCGGTCTCCGATGTCGCGCCCGGTTTGACCGGCGATAAGCTCGCCGCCCTCTTCAGCGCCGACCGTCCGCTCGACATGGACGTGAATGGCAGCACGAAGCTGATGCGCGCGCAAGCGATTCCCGGCACTGACTGGTACGTGGTCGTCGCACTCGACAAAGCCGAAGCGACCGCCGGCATGCGTTCGCTGCTGACCGCTTCGATCATGGCGCTGATCGTGATCGCCGGCATCGCCGCCGCCATCGTGGCGGCGGTGACCGCGGTGTCGTTCCAGCGTCTGTCGAAAGTGCGCGATGCCATGGACGCCATCGGCTCCGGCGAAGGCGATCTGACGCAGCGCCTGCCGGCCGTCGGCAACGACGAAGTCGCGCAGATCGCGCGCTCGTTCAACACCTTCATCGACAAACTCAGCCACGTGATGCGCCAGATTCGCGACGCCAGCGAATCGGTGCGCGTGGCCGCCAATGAAATCGCCGCGGGCAACGTCGATCTGTCGGGCCGCACGGAATCCGCTGCCGCGAGCTTGCAGCAAACCGCAGCATCGATGGAAGAAATCACCTCGACGGTCACGCAATCGGCCAGCTCCGCGAAACAGGCCGACAGTACTGCCGTTTCCGCCTCGCAGGTCGCCTCGCGCGGCGGCGTGGTGATCTCCGAAGTGATTGCGACGATGGGCGAGATCCAGCATGCGTCGGTGAAAATCTCCGACATCATCGGCGTGATCGACGGCATTGCGTTCCAGACCAACATCCTCGCGCTGAATGCCGCGGTGGAGGCCGCGCGTGCAGGCGAACAGGGCCGCGGCTTCGCGGTGGTGGCCGGTGAAGTGCGCAGCCTCGCGCAACGCAGCGCGCAGGCCGCGAAGGAAATCAAGGCGCTGATCGAAGCAACCGTGGCGAGCGTCTCGTCGGGTTCGGGCCAGGTGCGCCAGGCCGGCGAGACGATGACCGAGATCGTCAGCAACGTCGCCAACGTGACGACCATCATTTCCGAAATCACGCAGGCGGCCAACGAGCAGACGCGCGGTATTCAGGAAGTGAACCGCGCGGTCAGCCAGCTCGACGAAATGGTGCAACAGAATGCCGCACTGGTCGAAGAATCCACGGCGGCGGCGGCCGCACTGCAGAGCCAGGCCGTGAGCCTCGCCAGTGCAGTGACGCAATTCAAACTCGACTAAAAGCTAAAGTTGGAATCTTGCAGTGACGTTCTATAGAAATCTGAAGATCGCCGTTAAATTGGCGTTGCTCGGCGCGGTATTGTTGGCCGCGACGATGGTCGTGGGTCTGGAAGGCTGGCATGCGTTGTCCAGAACGCATGCGCTGCAAATTCAGTCCGCGCAATCGCTCAGCCAGTATGCGCAAGCCGCCGATACGGCGCGCGTCGCGCAGGTCGAATTCAAGAAGCAGGTGCAGGAGTGGAAGGACCTGTTGTTGCGCGGCGCGGATCCGGCCGCCTTCGCCAAATACCGTGATGCCTTCAACAGGGAAAGCGGAACGACGCACGCTGCCCTGCTGCGCCTGAAGGATCAGTTGAGCGCATTGGGCGCGAACATGGACGGAGTCGACAAGGCGCTCGCCACGCATGCATCGCTGCAGGACAGTTATCTCGACGCGCTGAAACACTACGACGCCGCCGATCCGAACACGGCGCACGTGGTCGACGCTCTCGTCAAAGGCATCGACCGCGCGCCGACCGCCGCTATCGACGATATCGTCGCCACCGTGATGCAACAGGCGCATGACTCCAGCGTGCGCACGAGCGAAGCGGCGGAGCAGGCCTACACCATCGCGACCGTGCTGTTGCTGTCGGTCGTTATCGGTTCGCTCGGCGTCGGCGCTTTCGCGATCTGGTTCCTGAGCCGCAGCATCACGGTGCCGGTCAGACAGGCGGTGGGCGTCGCGCAGGCGGTGGCGGCAGGCGATCTGCGCGCCGACGTGCCCGTGGTGAGCCGCGACGAAACAGGCCAGTTGCTCACTGCCCTCAACGACATGAACCAGCGCTTGCGGCATATCGTCAGCGAGATCCGTGAAGGCGCGCATACGATTTCCACGGCCACGCAGGAAATCGCCACAGGCAACCTCGACCTGTCGGCGCGTACCGAGCAGCAGGCGGCCTCGCTTGAAGAAACCGCCGCGTCGATGCAGCATTTTACCGACTCGGTTCAGCGCAACGCCGCCAACGCCCGCGAAGCCACCACGCTCGCGCAAACCGCCGCGCATGCCGCGCGTGAAGGCGGCGTTGTCATGAGCGACGCGGTGCGCACGATGGGCCAGATCGATGCGGCGTCCAAGCGTATCGTCGATATCATCGCAGTGGTGGAAGCCATTGCGGCGCAAACCAATATCCTCGCGCTCAATGCAGCGGTCGAAGCGGCGCGCGCCGGCACGCAAGGGCGCGGCTTCGCGGTGGTCGCGAGCGAAGTGCGCAGCCTCGCGCAACGTTCCGCCGACGCCGCACGCGAGATTAGGACGCTGATTCGCGAGTCGGTCGCCACGATCGAAGCCGGCACGCAACTGATCAACCACGCGAGCACCACGATGGACGGCGTGGTGGAAAGCGCCGGCAGCGTGACGCGTATCGTCGAGTCGATCGCGACCGCGAGTGTCGATCAGGCAACCGGCATCGCGGAAGTCAACGACGCCGTCACACAGATGGACCAGGTGACGCAAAGCAACGCGGCTTTGGTCGAGCAGGCGGCGGCCGCGGCCGACGCGGTGCAAAGCAAAGCATCCGGACTCGTGCAAAGCGTGAGTTTCTTCAGGCTGGGCGCCGCGGCCTGACGGAGCGGCGCCGTGCTCGTCGCGCGGCGCCTGTTGCTCCAGTTGCAGCGTGAGTCGAGTGGATGAAGCGGCGCGCCACGCGCCGCTTACGACTCGAAGTCGAGTCCGCCGATCAGGGCGACCGGCTCGGCCTGCGTATGCGAGAGAAAGTCCAGTTCGCGCGCATGGTTCCAGGCCGCGAGCTTGCGCGGCAGCGCGGCCAGATAACCAGCAAAACGCGACGGCCCTTCGGCCCCCATCAGCCTCTCGATTTCGTCGCTGTCCCACGTCAGATACAGATTCAATGGATGGGGGTACAGTCCCATGTCCTCGATCGGCGTGGCATGAATCCGCACGCGAGTGGGATGCCCGTGGCCGCCGTATGGCAGCACTTCGGTATGCACGGTGGTGGCGAAACAGGCGGCAATGGCCTCGGCGATGCGAGGCGCGAACTGTTCATCGAAACGGGCGGCATTCTCCGGACGCATCCATGTCTCCAACGTTGTGCGGAATGTGCGAAACATCCTAGCACGCGGTCCGGTGCGCGCTTCCTGTCTATCCGCTGCGGCTTCGCGCCGCCCTTACTCTTCAAACTGTCTTCAGAATTCGCGGCCTCGCTTCGCTCGCCGCAGCCGCAGCCGAAGCCGCCAGCCCGGGAACCGCGCCGGGTTCATCGACGTCCTTCTTCTCCGTGCGCATGGACAGATAGCGCAAACAGCACACGCGCAGGAACGACGCAAAGTTAGTCGGCAGCTCGCCCCGCAGCGCGATCAGTTCGTCGTACAGCTGCACGGCGAACTGACTGGTCGTCATGTTCTCGCGCGCGGCGATTTCGTGCAGCACGTCCCAGAACAGATTTTCCAGCCGGACCGTGGTGATCACGCCGTGAATGCGCAGCGAGCGCGTGCGCGACTCGTACAGGATCGGATCGGCGTTGATGTACACCCTACACATGGCGTTACTCCCTGATTTCAGGCAGGCGTGGGGGGGGGGGGGGGGGGGGGGGCCCCCCCCCCCCCCCCCCCCGCCCCCCCCCCCCCCCC